>JBFRWG010000078.1:0-20285 GCA_051439445.1 Crocosphaera sp. | reverse complement strand
TCACCTCGTCCTGGATTATGTTGATTAGTAGTTTGATTCATCTTAGGTCATTCCTGTTTTCCCAAATGGTCATCATTCCATCATTATATAAGTTTGAGACAGGGGAGTGTGAGCATCTTGCTCACTAGACTAATAACAAGGGATATAGGTTTTGTCTCATTTTTATTTAAAGTAACTATAAATACTGGTTCTAATGAATATTTTTCCCGTCTAACCCACCCTACTGTAAATATTAGAAAATGGGTTTAACACTCTTAAACCCCTACGATATGGTTGATGATGTTATTTTTAATGACATCATGATTAGGAATATTTTTGTTAACATTATCAACAAAATTTTGAAATTGAGGTTTGATTTGATAATAAAATAAATGAGTCAAACAATCACAATCTGAGGAACCAAACTTTTTGATAGGAATCGTCGAAAGTTTATCTTTAAGAATTAAATTAGCCCATTGATGTTCTCGTTTTATCTTATCAATTGAATACCAAATTTCAACAGGAATTAAACTTAATCTAAGGTAATCAAAATGCCAGTGAAAACTTTTATTAACTTTTAAATGTCTCTTAATCCTTGATTTCAGTCCACCTTGACCAAAAGCACTACCAATGTAACAATAATAACCAGGATTTATTTGATATGTACCTAATTTTCCAATAGTAATTTTTGAAGTAGTGGAACAATAACCCACTACACAGTAAGTTCCTGATTGATTAGGAATAAAATAGTTATCAGTCACTATAAATTAGTTCCCCATTCCCTTCAATAACTTCTCCAATTTCATAAGCAGAAATGCCTTGACTTTTTAGCCATTTCATATTATAATCAACTTGAATTTTAGGAATAATGATCACAAAACCGATCCCCATATTAAACGTTTCAAACATAGCCAAAGTTTCCACCTGACCCATATTAGCGATCCATTGAAAAATAGGCAAAATATGCCAACTATTAGCATGAATTTTAATGGATTGACCTTCCCCTAAACAACGGGGTAAATTCTCAGGCAAACCCCCCCCAGTAATATGTGCCATTCCCCTAATTTC
The DNA here is from genome assembly GCA_051439445.1 of Crocosphaera sp. Lineage (GTDB taxonomy): Bacteria > Cyanobacteriota > Cyanobacteriia > Cyanobacteriales > Microcystaceae > Crocosphaera. Next base: position 19,238 of record JBFRWG010000078.1, on the reverse strand, counting down.
TAGATCCGATTCTAACGCTTCAAGAATGGGTTTAACATAGATTTGTGTCGGGGTTAATAAAACCTCTCCTAAAGTTTTTTCTCCCAATAAATCAAAGCGATCGCCTAAACTAAACCCATTCACTTCAATAATTTTACGCACCAAACTAAACCCATTACTATGCACCCCACTACTACCTAACCCAATAACGATATCACCTACTTTAATTTGTGATCCCTCCAACAACTTTGCCTTTTCTACCACTCCCACAGAAAACCCCGCCACATCATATTCTCCAACCCCATAAAAACCAGGCATTTCTGCCGTTTCTCCCCCTAATAAAGCACAACCACTCAGACGACACCCCTCGACAATACCAGTTACCACCTCACTCAACTGTTGAGGGTTTAACTTACCTGTGGCCAAATAATCCAAAAAAAATAAAGGTTTCGCCCCAGACGTTAAAATATCATTAACACACATAGCCACCAAATCAATCCCAATGGTCTGATGACAATTCAAAGCTTGGGCAATTTTTAATTTAGTACCCACTCCATCCGTTCCTGACACTAACACAGGATGTTTATAACCCGTCGGTAACTCAAAATAGCCACCAAACCCACCGAGTCCACCTAAAACCCCTGGTCCATAGGTACTCTCTACAGAACGACGAATTTGATCAACAAACGAACGACCGGCTTTAACATTTACCCCTGCGTCTTGATAGTCCATAAAAAACTAGAGAAACCTTGATAAGTTGCACTCCGTCATTTTAGCTGATATTGTCTTAACTATCTCAGTATAATCTCTAGAAAAAGTTGTCATACAATACAATGATTAATTAAATCAATAAAATTAATTTCACTATATTAATCCTAGATAACTATGCCCTTTAATCTAAATCAAGTAGAAATATCAATTATTGTGCCTTGTTACAATGAAGAACAGGGACTAGACTTATTATTTGAGAGACTTTTGGGGGTTTTAAACAGTCTTAACCTTTCCTATGAGGTGGTTTGTGTGGACGATGGAAGTAAAGATCGCACCTTAGAACGTCTCATCGACTATCATCATCGCTATGAAGCGATTAAAGTCCTTAGTCTCTCTCGTAACTTTGGTAAAGATATTGCTTTAACTGCTGGACTAGAAAACGCACAAGGTCAAGCGATTATCCCCATTGATGCTGACTTGCAAGATCCCCCCGAACTCATCGAACAACTGATTGAAAAATGGCAACAAGGGTATGATGTGGTTTCCGGTAAACGTCGCTCAAGACAGGGAGAAAGTTGGCTCAAGCGTATGACAGCTAATGCCTTTTATCGTATTATTAGTCGTATTAGTACTGTTCCCATTCCCCGTGATACGGGAGATTTTCGCCTTTTGGATAGACGGGTGGTAGACGCACTGAAAACCATGCCGGAACGCACTCGTTTTATGAAAGGTCTTTTTACCTGGGTCGGATTTAAACAGACCTATATAGTATATGATCGCCCGAATCGAGTTCAAGGAACCACCAAATGGAATTACTGGAAATTATGGAATTTTGCCCTAGATGGAATTACTTCCTTTAGTTTACTCCCCTTAAAAGTTTGGAGTTATTTAGGGGTTATTTTATCCCTGTTAGCTTTTATTTATGGTAGTTTTCTCATTATTAGAACCTTAATTTTAGGGATTGATGTACCAGGATATGCTTCTTTGATGGTAACTATGTTATTTATTGGTGGGGTTCAATTAATTACCTTAGGGATACTCGGCGAATATTTAGGACGAATTTATGAAGAAACAAAACAAAGACCCCTCTATTTAATTCGAGAACGTTATGGGTTTGAACTTGATACCAAGTCTTTCGAGACCAAAACCCATTACTAACACAGTGTTTTTAACATCGCTTTACATAATGCCCCCTGAGAAACTTGATTAAAACGAGCAAACATAGGAGAGGTATTCAGTTCGAGAAAAATTAGTTTTCCTGTTTGTGGATCGCTCTTAAAATCAGCCGCACCAAAGTCCATATTTAGTTTAGCCATGAGAACCCGTAATGATTCCACCTCCGACGGAACCTCTGATAAGGAGATAACCTCTGCATCCTGTTTCACTCGATAGTCAAGGGACTGACTGCGCATTTCAAAGGCCAATGCTTGCTCACCGATAACATAAATCCGAATTTCCGGAGAGACCAGTCTATTTTGAACAATGGCAGGAGTAGCAGCACAACCAGAGCGAAACTCAACTCGCATCAACAGTTCTTCTAACCCATAACAATAATCGCCCCCCGCAACTGGTTTAGCGATCGCTGTTCGTGGATCATCTTGCCGTAACTGTGCTTCTTCGTTGGTAATAATGGTTTCAGGAATCTGTAAACCAGATTGTTGTGCCATTACCAAAGTAGCCCCTTTATTGCCTCCGATGGGAGATTGATAGCGATTAAATAATCTAATCTTAGATTCAGATAATAACCATCCCTGGAGGGTTTGATACCAACCCATGGCCCGTTTTGATACTTGTGGCCGAGAGTCCTCCATCCCAGCAAAAACATCATAACGAATAAATGCGCCATCAGGCTTGATTTCTTGATTATTGACCTTGAGGGAACCTTGATTAAGTTGCCAGGACAGAGGAGGACTGTCTTTGACTCCGTGGCGAAGGTCTTGCACCAATACACCGGCTTCCTTAGCAGTGGCCACCAATGCCCCCAAATTGGGATCTAAGTGGCCACCGGCTACCAGCAAGGTTTTATCTGGATCTAAGTCAACCATTAAAACTGTCCAAAGGGAGAACTTTCTTCTCCTAATGCTAAGGTGGTCGGTCCTTCTTCCCCTACTGCTAAAGTAGTGGCTTGAGGTTCTTCTTCCCCAAAGGCACGAGTGGTGGGTTGGCCTTCTTCTCCCACTGCTTGAGTGGTGGGTTGGCCTTCTTCTCCCACTGCTAAGGTAGTGACTTGAGGTTCTTCTTCCCCAAAGGCACGAGTGGTGGCTTGAGGTTCTTCTTCCCCAAAGGCACGAGTTGTCGGTCCTGGTCCTTCTTCTCCTACTGCTAAGGTAGTAGCTTGAGGTTCTTCTTCCCCAAAGGCACGAGTTGTCGGTCCTGGTCCTTCTTCTCCTACTGCTAAGGTAGTGACTTGAGGTTCTTCTTCCCCAAAGGCACGAGTGGTGGGTTGGCCTTCTTCTCCTACTGCTAAGGTTGTTGGTGCAGGACCGGGTTCTTCTTCCCCCCATGCTAAGGTTGTCGGTCCTGAACTTGGCCCTTCTTCTCCTACTGCTAAAGTAGTGGGTTGTGCAGAACCTCCATTAGGATTCATGAATTCCCCTGCATGAACGGTAATGCTGTTGATTCGAGCCATTACGATGACTGCGTCAGCCCCATTTGTTGGGCTAAAATCAACTGTAGCCATAATTGGCGTTAGCCTAGGTAGCGAAATGTCTGAAGGCCTATCTGCATCAAAGCTAAATTCGAGGACTGAATCATCAGGGTTGGGATCGGCTGAGTTATCTAAACGAGGATTTGTCCATCCTGATGTTGCTGTAAGACCAAACGCTTGAATCGATAAGGTTAGGGGTGATTCGCTTACCTTCGTGACTGAAACTTCAACAACCCGAAAGATTTTCATCTGGCTCCTTGATTATTGGTTAATTTGTTTGAAAACTTTTTAGTAGAGCATTCCTTACTCTCAAAACTATACGCTATATAATGAAGCAAATCATGTCTAATTTTATCAACATTTATTAACTTTAATGAACTGGCGATCGCTCTCTCCCAAACATCCCACTACTTAATATTTTGTGAAGTTCCTCACTGCGTAGGGTGCGCTATCGCACAGAAGTTTAATTTATAGTTGCGAATTCTAACCATCAACTAAAATTAGATGGATGTGTTATTAAATTTTGGTCTGCATTCATGCGGGACTGGGGGCGGGAATAGTTCCGCCCGATAATGAATCGGTTTCCCATCTAAAATGTTAGTTCTAGAAGAGAATTTATAGATGGGGACTTCTGCCGACATTTTGTTAAACCAATTATCTCAATAATAATATAAATGTTTGAAAAACTCCCACTAAAAAACCTAAAATTCCCCCTAAGTTAACAATAGCTTGCAATTCATTTTTAACAATACCTTGAACTGCCATTTCTAGGTTTTGAGGAGAAGTTGCATTCACGCGATCAATAATAACTTGATCGATGGATAAAATTGGAATCGCTTGGGCAACAATTTTTTCTAAATCTTGTTCTAAATACCGCTCTAAAATTAAAGCTAATTCTTCACTAATGGTTTCCAAAGAAGTGGTTAAAGCGGCTGAATTTTGAACCCGATTAACAATTAAAATAGATAACTGTTCCCAATCTACAGTTTTACCAAAATCTTGAATAAATTGTGTTCCACTTTGTTGCACATACATTTGCACCGTCTCACGGGTTGTTTTTCTGAGTTGTCTTACCGTAGAAAGGGGCAAATTTTGTAAAGAAAGACTTTGTAACCATTTTCTTAAACGACTTCTTACTTCTAAAGATAATAAGAGTTCTTTTAATCGAGTATTAGCCATTTCCTTCTCTTCTAAACAAAAGCCTCTTAAACGAGTTAAAGTATTACGAACTCCAAATAAATTAGCCACCACCCAATAGGTTCCACTGGTTTTTTCTCGCACCCCTTCATCAATGACTTGAATGTTTCTTTCCGTCAAAAAATCAATCAAAGCTTGTCGGATAATATCGGGGGGGATAACCCCTTCTAATAACCAGTCTGCAAACTGTTTTGCCTGGTTGTCTGTCAAGCGAAAATCTAAAACTATTTGCTCAAAAATTTGATTAATTTGATCTTCTAAAAAATCTTGACGACGAGCTAAAGCTTTTAATAATCTTGGTAAAGACTCCTTAAATAAATCTTCTAAAATGCCTGATAAAACTTTAGCTGTTTTTTGTTCTTTATCCGATTTAACTTGTTGAATAGCTAAATTTAATAACCATAAAATAGCAGCTTGAACTCGTTCTGTTTTCAGTAAACGTTTGGCTAATTTTTGTAATTCGTCTGGGGTTAATAATGACCCCATAATGGTATCAGACACTTTTTGGGCCAGTCTTCCTTGGTTACGAGGAATTAATCCAGGTGTAAAGGGTAAACGACGCTTACCAATATAAACCGCTTTGTAGGGTCGGAACAACATATTAATAGCAATATCATTGGTAAAATAACCAATAATAGACCCAGCAAGGGGAGGAATAATAATAGTAGAAATAAGGGATAAATTAAGAGAAGAAATATCTAACACACTCATGCGCAAAAGTCAACAAGTTGACCTCCTAATTTTGGAAATTTCAGGGATATTATCCCTTTAGTTAAATTATAATCCTTGAACACACCCCATCTATAATCTGTGATTGAGATGGGGGTTCGATTCCCCCCACTCCCTTTGTTAAAGTTAAAAGATATGATAAGTGTGTTCAGATGTGATCAAAGGAATGACGGTTGCCTATGCTATTAGGGTTTCAATTTCAGTCTCCAGGGCCCATCTTGGTGGAGATAGGTCCGGTGGTAATCCGTTGGTACGGATTGTTAATTGCTTCGGCAGTCTTAATGGGAGTTACCTTATCCCAATGGTTAGCTAAACGTCGTCACATCAACCCTGATCTCGTCGGGGACTTAGCCATTTGGTTAGTGATTGCAGCAATTCCCTGTGCTAGACTGTATTACGTTCTGTTTCAATGGCAAGAATACGCCCAACGTCCTGAAGATATTGTTGCCATCTGGAAAGGAGGGATTGCTATTCATGGGGCGATTATCGGCGGAACCTTGGCCGCCATCATTTTTGCCCGATTAAATAAAATTTCTGTCTGGCAACTCGCCGATCTAGTGGTTCCTTCCCTGGCCTTAGGACAAGCTATTGGTCGTTGGGGAAATTTTTTCAACTCTGAGGCCTTTGGCTCTCCCACTAATTTACCCTGGAAGTTGTATATTCCTGTGAGTAACCGTCCCATCGCCTATGTTACCTCTGAATACTTTCATCCTACCTTTCTGTATGAGTCTTTGTGGAATATATTGGTGTTCGTCCTTCTGATACGCTTATTTTTTTGGGGGTTAAAACAACCATTACGCTTACCAGTGGGAACCCTGACCCTAGTCTATTTAATCGCCTATAGTTGTGGCAGAATTTGGATAGAAGGACTGAGAACCGATAGTTTAATGTTAGGTCCTCTGAGAGTGGCACAAGTCATTAGTTTAGTTATGATTAGTGTAGGGATTGTGGGGCTAGTGTGGTTATATCGTTTAAAAAAGCCGTTACCCGATGTCGTTTCTCCCCAATAGTAGAGCAAAAAAAATCTCATTTAATCCTTTTACCTTGACCTTATAGAAGATGAAAACGCTGCAATTATTGAAACAGAACTTCGAGAAATTACGACAAAAATATCAAAATGGCCGTGTTTCTCGTCTTAAGGATCAACAAAACCTCGACCATAAATCCCCATCAACCTCCCTGCTTGAGTCTGACTGGTTAAGCAAGCTACATAAATCGAAGCCCATCAAAAAAATTCACCCTCCCCTGATGTTGGGTCTTACAGTCATTTCTTTAACCAGTGTCATCGGTTATCGTTTCTATAACCAACCCCGATTATCAGTGGGAACCCAGTCCCCCATCAAAATAGTGGCCCCAAGGAATGAAACCTTCACCGATGAAAAAACCACCGAAGAAAAACGCCAAGAAGTTCGCACTGGTATTATTCCCGTTCTGCAAAGAGATGCTCAACTCACCAATAATCTCCAAGGAGAATTATTAGAAACCATCAATGAAATTAAACAATTCCGTGAAAAAGCCGGAGCCTTTCCCTTTATCAGTGTAGAGTTTATTCCCCTTGCCACTCAACAATATTTGCGTCAGGTGAAAGAAAAACAGTGGAAAACCATTCAATCGGTGACCATCAGTGGCACAACAGAGAGCTTATCCAACCTGAAAGATCCCATGAAACAGGCAGTGGAGCAGTTACGGGGTTACGGAGAAAAAACCTCCGCCACAACCCTTAAAGGTCTTTTCAAAACCATTGATCAGTCCCGTAAACGCTACCAAGCTGCAAAAGGAGAAGTGGCCACAGCGAAAACCTCTCATTTGACCCCACAACTCTTAACAACTTTTTTAAATCTAGACGATCCATCTTGGCAAGCCACCCAAAAAACCTTAACAACCACCTTACATCGCATTCTTCTACAAGGACTTTCCCCTGGGATGCCAGATTATTTACTCAATGAAATTATTAAAAATCAACTAGAGATCAATAAGTCATCGGTTCCCAAAAGTGCTATCACCAAATTATTAAGCAAAATTTTAGAAAATCAACATAATTTGACGGTAGATAAAGAAGCCACAAAACAAAGGGCTGAACAAGCGGCCCAAGCAGTTGAACCGGTGCTGGTGGAAGTCAAAGTAGGAGATGTCATTATTGAAGCGGGGGAAACCATTACCCAAGAACAGTTTGTTCTCCTCGATGGGTTTCAACTCAGTCGTCGGGGAATCAACTGGGTAGGGTTGGGCATTTCTGCCATGATCGTCACAGGAACGGTGACTATCTTTTGTTTGGTCACCCGAAAAGTTCATCGTCCCATGCGTCGCCGGGATCACATCCTACTCTGTCTTTTGAGTTTAAGTACCCCATTGTTGGGGATTTTTAACCTGGGGTATACTAATTTACCAGCCGTGGGCCTATTGACCAGTAGTTTTTATGGACCTACCTTGGCTATTACTCAGGTGGTATTATTAAGTGGCTTATCCACCTTTGCCGCCACCACTATTAATTGGAGTTATGTCTTAGCTGGCACCGCCGGGGGATTTCTGGCGGCTTCGGTGGCCTGGAAGTTGCGCTCTCGTGACGAGTTAGCTTGTTTAGGGGGTGGGGTCGGACTGTTGCAAGGGGGTCTTTATTTCCTGGGTTATCTCATTGTCGCTCCCGTGGCCGGAACCATTTGGTCAGTTGTGCTGCCTGATGCCATTTTTTACGGTTTATCGGGTATTGCTTGGAGTGTGATGGCTTTAGGGGTTTCTCCTTATTTAGAACGGTTGTTTGATTTAGTCACCCCCATTCGTTTGGTAGAGCTGGCTAACCCCAACTGTACTTTACTCAAACGCCTAGCCACGGAAACGCCGGGAACCTTCCAGCACACTCTCTTTGTCGCTTGTTTGGCGGAAGCGGCGGCCAGGGAGTTACATTGTAATGTGGAGTTGATTCGGGCTGGAACTTTGTATCATGATATCGGCAAAATGCACGATCCCATGGGTTTTATTGAGAATCAAATGGGCAATCCCAATAAACACGATATTATTAATGACCCCCTTGTTAGTGTGGAGATTATTAAAAAGCACGTTTCAGAGGGGTTGGTTATGGCTAAAAAGTACGGTTTACCTCGGGTTATTCGTGATTTTATTCCCGAACATCAAGGAACTTTATTGATTTCTTATTTTTATTATCAGGCCAAGCAAGACTCAGAACAGAATGGCCAAGAGATGATTTCAGAAGAAGAGTTTCGTTATGCAGGGCCCATTCCTCAGTCGCGAGAAACCGGTATTGTTATGTTAGCCGATGGTTGTGAAGCAGCGTTACGTTCCCTCAAGGAAGCGACTCCAGAAACAGCTTTAGCTATGATTCAAAAGATATTTAAAGCCCGTTGGCGGGATAATCAATTGAAAGATAGTGGGATTCGCTATGAGGAATTACCCATTATTGCTGAGGTTTTTGTTAAGGTTTGGCAACAATTTCATCATCAGAGAATTGTTTATCCTAAAGCTGCTTTAGATGCTCACAATAACAAATAATTTGATTAAAAGATTTTTATGATATCTCGTTATCTAATTCTAAGTTTATTATTAACTTTTTTAACCGCTTGTAGTAATATTGATGGTTTAGAAGGTCTATTTTCTCCTAATCCTGAGTTACAAAAAAGAACAGAAAACACAACTTCATCTGCGTTAGAGATCCCCAAGGCATTTCCTAGCATCATTCCCCAATATGCTAACTCAGAATTGCAAGAAGTATCTGATACTTTGACAGAAAAAAAAGGATTTATTCGTTGGTCTTCCCCCGATTCGGTTACGACAATTAGGGAATTTTATCAAGAAGTATTTAAAAATAATGGTTGGGAAATTACTCAACCTTTTAATGAGGATGAGAACCTATTAATAGCCCAAAAAAATGGCTTAGAAGTTCAGTTATCTTTTCTGACATCTAATGAAGACAATACAGATTATTCTCTTCGTTATCAAACTGTGAATGCTTCCTCCCCATCAACAAACCCAGAACCCCCAACTTCTTCTCATAGTAATGGTCTTTTCCCCCTTGAGAAGGTACCAGTGGCCTTGCGTTCTTCTGTTAAAGATGTGATGAGCTTAGAAGACTTAAACTTTAAGCCAACTGATGACAAAACCATCAGTTCTAATACTATTATTAACCGTCGAACCTATGCGAGATGGTTAGTGCAAATCTACAACAAGTTTCATGAAAATACCCCCGCCAAACAACTTAGATTAGGTGTGGAAACTTCTCCACCCGCTTTTGCCGATGTAGATAAAACTGATCCCGACTTTCCTGTAATTCAAGGGTTAGCTGAAGCGGGGATTATTCCTTCTCCTTTAAGCGGTAATAGTAGTGCTTCTTTATTCCGTCCAGATAGTTCTTTAACAAGGGAAGATTTAATTATCTGGAAGGTTCCTTTAGATACAGGAAAAGGACTACCCAAAGCTTCTCTTGATAATATTAAAGAAACTTGGGGGTTCCAAGATACCACAAAAATTGATACAAAAGCCATACAAGCACTATACGCAGATTTTCAAAATGGTGAACAATCTAATGTGCGTCGTGTCTTTGGTTATACCACACTTTTTCGACCTAAAAAAGGGGTAACATTGGCAGAAGCGATCGCCAGTTTATGGTACTTTGGATATCAAGGTGATGGACTATCTGCGAAAGAGGTTTTAACGATTAATAAGTAATGATTATGTCTGATTTGAGAGAATCTTTTATCCCTTTGCGTCGTACTGATTTAATTAATTTATGTCTTGAAGAAGGTAAGTTTCAAGGAGAAGATAAACAACTATTTAAAGAGTTTTGTGAGATTTTATCGGCTTTTTTCCATTTTCGTTTTCATGCTACTTTAGAAAGCATTAAAGATAATTATACCCTGTTTAATCCTAACGCTGATGTCAAACCTTTAACAGAACCTGATTTAGAAGAATATGAAACAATGCAAACAGCAGTAATTAAAGGGTTTAAATATATTTTAGAAAGGGCTAATTATATTAGATTATCTGATGATATTATTCAAAAGGCCTTAAATGAAAAGTCTTTGATTAATTTAAAAACAGATGTTGATTTTAATGATTTTGAAAAATTTTATTGTTATTATCGAGGAGATATTGATGAAACGATTCAACTGAAAAAATTTAAGTTTTGGAAACAAGAAAAAACCATAGATATCTTAGAAAGAGTCGTGTTATTAATAAAAATAAAAGGAGAAGGCTATTTTAAAGCAAAAAAAAATAAAAATAAGGAACAAAAAGTCTTAAATTTTATACCAGGAAAAATGTATCTTTATTTCTATAAAAACATACCTAAGCTTGATCTTGATCTTTTATTTCCTAATATTAAAACAAGCATGACTTGGAAGGATAGATTATTATTTGGGGTTCCTGCTGTTGGTGCGGCGATTCCTTTAATGTTGCGAGCAGTTCCTAATATTTTACTGATTATTGTGGCTCTTTTCATTTTAATTAATGCCGACTCTTTGGTAGAATCTATCGAAGTTGATAAAGAAAAAGTTCGTGATCTGATGCCTATTTTAGTGGCAACTTTATCCTTAACAATGACATTAGGAGGGTTTGCTGTTAAACAATATACTAAATATAAAAGTAAACAAATGAAGTTTCAAAAAGAAGTGAGTGACACCTTATTTTTTAAGAATATAGCTAATAATACCAGTGTTTTTCAAGCTTTAGCTGATATTGCAGAAGAAGAAGAATGCAAAGAAATCATTTTAGTCTATTATCATTTATTAACCAGTAAAGAGAAATTAAATGCCAAACAACTGGACAATAAAATTGAACAATGGATGATTGAAAAATTAGGCATTAATATTGACTTTGATATCAATGGACCTCTCAATAATTTACAAAAGATCAAAGGGAAAATTGTTGATGATGATAACTATGAAGAAGACATTAAAGACTGTTCTTTATTATCCTATGATCATGAGGATAATCTAGTTATCTTACCCCTTAAACAATCAAGAATGGTCCTTGATTATGTTTGGGATCATGCCTTTGAATATAATGGTTGTTAATAAAATGAGTTGACTTATGAACAAGTTAACTAACATAAAAGTTCAAGATTAAACCAAATATAAAGATTAATTCTGCTGTGAGAATGATGATGTAAGTTGCTAACTTTAATCTTAGGATAGTAAATAGTAATATTAAACTAGGAAGATTAAGTAAAGAATTAAATAATAAGAAAACTAAATGAGAACCCGATAAAAAAGAGGTTAAAAAAGGAGTTAAAAAATAAGGTGACGATAAGGAATTAAGAGAAAGAAAGAAACCAAATAATATCATAATGATGATCTGATTCAAAGGAGTTTCAGTCCATTGAATTAGTTGGGTTTGAGGTAAAAAGAATTGACAGACTGTCGCCAGAGCAACTCCAATTAACAAAATACTACCTAATTCCAAAAACTCTTGTATTAGATTATTACAAAATAGAGATAGTTTTTGTCCAAGACTTCGAGACATCCCGGAACTATCTTGATATTCATAAATTAAATTACCCGCCCGATGAAGGGGTTGAGAGGTTTCTAAAGATGATATAACAGTTCCAGAGCGGACTAAACTAGAGTGATTGGTTAAAGAAGAAGAGGTTTTTTCTCGAAGAAGATACTTATCTGAATAGGTGCTAAAAACTAAACCAATCATAATACCAATTAACCAAGCTCCAAAAATTCTCAGAAATAATAGTCTAGGATGATCACCTAACAGTTGCCAACTATTTTTAAGAACAAATAAATTAATGGTAGGTGAAGCGATTAAAAAGCTAATACAAACAGGAATCGGCGCACCTTGCAGCAATAGTCTTCTAACCACTGGAAGGGTTCCATATTGTCCGACAGGAAGCAACAACCCTAAACTACTGCCCATAATTACCCCTAAAATGCGACTACGGGGGAACTTAGCAGCTAATTGATGTCCATCCACAAAAACCAATAAAATACTAGACACCAGAATACCTAAGAGAAGGAAAGGCAAAGATATTAAGAGATTACTGATCAATAAGGTATAAAGATGGCTAGATTGAATCCCTAGGGAACTATTTAAAATAAAACTCATAAAGATTACGATTTTTTAATATCTCTCAGTGTATCAACTAAATGGTAATACGATAACCGTGAATTTGAGATATGATTTGTATGGATGCTTCCACAACAGAACAAAGTTAATGCATAAAATTCCCGTTACCGTTATTACAGGGTTTCTCGGCGCAGGAAAAACTACCTTGGTTCGTCACCTTTTACAGAATAACCAAAATCGAAAAATTGCTGTTTTGGTTAATGAATTTGGAGAAGTTGGAATTGATGGAGAATTACTCAGAGATTGTCAAATTTGTCAAGAAGATGATAATCCCAACGATAACATTATAGAACTCAATAATGGTTGTCTATGCTGCACCGTTCAAGAAGAGTTTTATCCAACAATGCAGCAACTTTTAGAACGGCGAGATTCCCTCGATTGTATGTTAATCGAAACCTCTGGTCTTGCTTTGCCAAAACCCCTCGTTCAAGCCTTCCGTTGGCCAGAAATTCGCAATCAGGCTACGGTGGATGGTGTGGTGACAGTGGTGGATTGTCAGGCATTAGCCTCAGGAAGATTAGTAGGAGATTTAGAAGCATTAGAAGCGCAAAGACAAAGCGATCCCAATCTCGAACATGAAACTCCCATCGAAGAATTATTTGAGGATCAATTAGCTTGTGCTGACCTCGTTTTATTAACCAAAACTGACTTAGTTGAAGCAACAGAATTAAGTAAAATTAAGACTTGGTTATCTCAAGAATTACGTCCTGGTGTTAAAGTGGTTTCTTGTCATCAAGGTCAAATTAGTCCCGATATTTTATTAGGGTTTAATGCGGCCGTTGAAGATAATTTAGAAACTCGGCCTTCTCATCATGATCACGAAGAAGAACACGATCATGATGATGAGATTACCTCAGTTCAAATTACCCTAGAAGAAGCTTATGAACCTAAAAAATTAGTCAAAAACTTAACTCAATTAGTTCAAGAACAGGAAATTTATCGCATCAAAGGATTTGTTCATGTTGCCAATAAACCCATGCGTTTAGTCTTACAAGGCGTGGGCGATCGCTTTGATACATTTTACGATCGCTTATGGCGCAACGATGAAAACAAACAAACTCGCTTAGTTTTTATTGGCAAAGACTTGGAACAAGAAAAGATTAAAGCAATGGTAACGGGTTAACTTCCTTAAGTTATCTTATGTGACAATAAAAAAAGCAGCGACTAACCTATCAGGAGAGAAGTAGTGGTCAGAATACTCAAACTTGCCCAAATGACAGCAACGGATCTTGCGACATTGAAGCGACGGGCCGAATTAGATATTGATCAAGTTATTCCCATTGCCCAAAAAGTGATCCAGGCGATCGCTCAAACTGGCAATGATGGACTGATTCAATATGCCCAAAAATTTGACTACTCAGGGGCAACTCCTGATAATATCAAAGTGACTCCCGAAGAGTTTACCCAAGCGCAACAGTTAGTCGCTCCTGATATTAAACGGGCCGTTGATCAAGCTTTTCGTAACATTAAAGAAGTACATCAACGACAACTCCCCGAAGAAATGAACCTCGCTGAAATCGATCGAGGGATTTTTGCCGGGGAAAAAATCACTCCTATTCCCAGTGTGGGGTTATATGTTCCTCGCGGAAAAGGGGCCTTTCCCTCCATGATGCTGATGTTAACGATTCCGGCTATGGTTGCAGGGGTAAAACAGATCGTGGTCTGTACCCCTCCTGATAAAGAAGGAAATGTGGAACCGGTTTCCCTCTATGTTGCTCAAATGGCGGGGGTTACACAGGTTTATAAACTGGGGGGTATTCAGGCCTTAGCTGCTATGGCCTTAGGAACCACTGTCGTTCCCAAAGTGGATAAATTAACGGGTCCCTGTAGCATTTATGGGGCAGCAGCGAAACGGGTGTTATTTGGAACCGTAGATGTGGGTTTACCGGCAGGTCCGAGTGAGTCGATTATTTTAGCGGATGAAACCACCAACCCCCAACTAGCCGCTTTAGACCTACTCATTGAGGCTGAACATGGACCAGACTCGGCTGCTTTATTAGTGACTCATAGTGAAACGGTTGCCGAAAAAGCCAGCCAGTTTGCTCAAGAATATCTCAAAAAATTACCGGAATGGCGACGAGAGTTTTGTCAAACGGGATTAGATGCTTATGGCGGCATTATTTTGACTTCTAGTGTACAAGAATCCCTCGATTTTATTAATGACTATGCCCCAGAACATTTAGAAGTGTTGGTGGATGATCCCTTGAGACTGGTGGGAGAGATTAAAAATGCGGGAGAGATTTTACTGGGCAAATATACCCCTTCTTCGGCCGCTACCTATGCGATCGGTGTTAACGCTGTTTTACCCACCGGTGGGTTTGCTCGTTCTTATTCTGCTGTCTCTGTCTATGACTTTCTCAAGCGTTCTACGGTCGCTTATTTGACCTCTGAGGGGTTTGAGGGAGTTAAAGAGACTAGCAAGACCTTAGCCCATTATGAGGAGTTTCCCGCTCATGCAATGGCTATTGAAGAACGCGATCGCTTAATCTAATCGTAGGGTGGGCAAATTAGAAACTTATCTAGGTTATTATAATTTAGAAAATTTTGCCCACCTTAGACAACTTGAAAGGGTTGTTATTAGAAAGTCTTTGCGTTTCATGAATTATGAAATAATTAAAATTGACTCCGATGGATGATTGTTAAATCTATAACTTTCTTTTTTATTCTATTACAAAGAGAATTGCTCAAGAAAATCAATGATTTTCTACCCGATAACAACAGAATTGTACCTTAAGAGCTATTCCTTTTAAAATCTTCATTAATGGCAGCATTTTCGATTTGAGTACGAAAAGTATTAATCATTTCGATCACTATTTCGTGTAATTCTATATATCCATCTCTGTTTATCAATAAATAGTTACCATGTGCAATTTCATTTCTCGATTTTAATAGTTTCTCATCGATTAATTTGGACTTCGTAGAATAAAAAGAAAAATCTATTCCTAAAATAGTAGTAATTTCTTTCAAAACTTTAGAAGAAAGATTAGATGCTGTAGAAATGGCTTCTTTAGGAAGAGAAGAACGGTTATTTAATTCAAGCAGAAAAAAATCACAAACAGGTATATACAATGATGGTTGATTAGTTTCTTTTACATCTTTTAGCTTCTCTTTCATTGCTAAGGCTAAAAAATTATTAGAAAGTTGTTGATAACTTAGTTTTTGCAGTCTAACATATTCTAGATAAGCATTAGCTGCTAATTTAATAAACCCTTCCCAATGAGAGTATAAAATATCAATTCCACTACGGATAAATAAGTCACGTTTTTCAGGAGAAACATTGTTAAGTTTGACTAATTTTTCAACTTCTGAAAGTTCTTTTTTTCTCCAAATAAGATCCTCTGACAGTTGATCACTGAGTTGTTCAATAGTTCGGATTTTCATGAGTTAGAAAATACCTCTCTACCAAGAGGAATAAGATAAAATAAACGACTATCGGCTCTAACACCTGTACCGGATCTTTTTTTATAAGTTTCGTCTGACCAAATATTTTTTATAAGACCACTTATTTGATCAGTTTGAGGTAGATTGTTACAATTATAGCCTATTCCTAATGCAATCACTTCAAAAGCAGATAATAAAAACCACCTAGAAATCGTTTTTTCTCTGATTTATACTTTTTAAAAGTATCATCTCCTGTTGTTTCGTTAAGAATATCAAATGTTTTTTTAAATGCTATCTCTAAATGTTCATAGTCTAATGCTTGTGTCAAAGCTACTCTACGCATCTCTTCCGTTAAAAAAACGTTAACATCACCGCGAAATTCTTTGATTTTTTTTTTCATCTTTATTAAAGAGAAGAATAAAACGTAACACTAATTCCATGTCATACTTTTCTTCACAAAGCCGATCACTTAAAGCAGTACAATTTTTAAATGGTTCATAATCAGCAAGATTGCGAACTAAGCCATATAAATTTTTATTTAACATTAAGAGAATGCAATTTCTCACTTCTTGAGGCGTAGCTATTGAACCTCCTGTATTAAGTCTTTGAAATAACTCATACTTAATCATTACATCACTTTCTTTTTCAACAATATTGACTGCAATTTTTGCACGCTTAATTAATAAACGTTATTATATTATCATATCATCAAAATGATCAACGGTTTCATCTTTCCCAACGGAGGAAAAAATGAGAATAAATTAATAGTTTTAGATAATATCATAATTTTCCTTTGTATTACGATAGAATCTAAGACACTCCATAATCAGAAAATTGACGCATAAACGGGGAATGAAAGCCCAAAATAATGTCTTCCTTTTTGACTCCTTTTTCTACTAACAATTCAGCTAAATCCCATTCTGTATTGTTTCTTTGAATCCATATCTTTTCATTTTTAATGTCAATATGGACAAAAGAAGCATAAATATATTCTCGTTTTTTCCAGCCCACATCAATTAAGACATAATGATTATTTTCGGGATCAAAAATATATTGAGAATCAATACCTTCCCTATTGATAGCAGAATTTCCTAACTTATGAATTTCGAGTAAAATATCTTTTACTGCATTTTGATATAGTTTTAATTTATCCATTTTAAATCTACCTCCTTTTGAGGATCATAAACAATCAAAGGGATATTTTGTTTCGTTAAAACAGATTGTACCAATACAGATTGAAAAAAACTTTGGTAAATATCTAAAGGAATTGCCAAAAACAATTGTCGCTCTGGTTCAATCTTCTCTAAAATAGCCTGATAATTAATAAATTGCCCAATTGCTACATGAAAATTAAACACTAATGAAGCACCTAAAAAAGTCTTGATTTCAACTGCTATTTTCAGATTATCTTTATTGGCAGCGATCATTTTATTTGCACTTAAATCAATATATATCTGCGTATCTCCAACTTTAATAGTCATGGGATCTTCTATAATTTTCCAGCCCTCTGCTTCTAAACTAGACCGAACAACATCATGAAAAATATCCTTAGCCATAATCTAATAACATTATGAATTAGTCAAAACTATTGTTTAATTTACCAAAAAATAATGATAGGGACTTAATCTAAATTAAGCCCCAAAATGAAACAATTAACCTCTGGTTTTTTCGGCCCAAACTCTGGTAGGAAGTCCCCAAATATAAATGAATCCTTCTGCTGCTTTATGATCAAAATGATCATCTTCCCCATAAGTTGATAAATTGGGGCTATAAATGGAATAATCAGATTGACGACCAACGATAGTCGCATTACCTTTGAACAGTTTAATGCGTACCATTCCCGTAACTCTTTCTTGGGTTTGATCGATGAAAGCATCAAGAGATTCTTTGAGAGGAGAATACCATAACCCTCGATAGATCAAATGAGTATAGGTTTCTTCTATCCCTTTCTTGTACTGGGTAACATCAGCAGTCAAGGTTAAGCTTTCTAAGTCTCGGTGAGCATCAATGAGAACTAATAAAGCAGGGGCCTCATAGATTTCCCGTGATTTAATACCAACCACCCTATTCTCAATCATATCAATACGGCCCACACCGTGTTTACCCACCACCTCATTGAGTTGAGAGATGAGGGTAACGGCATCTAAGGTTTGACCATTGAGACTGACAGGAAGACCCTTCTCAAAACCGATCTCTACATATTCAGGAGTATCTGGTGTATCTGCGATCGCTTTGGTCATCAGATAGATTTCTTCGGGAGGTTCGGTCATGGGATCTTCCAAGGGACCGGCTTCAATACTACGTCCTAAAAGGTTGCGATCGATACTGAAAGGAGAAGACTTCTTAACAGGGAATTCTAAACCAAATTGCTCACCGTAGGCAATGGTTTGTTCCCGACTCATATTCCATTCCCTAGCCGGGGCTAACACTTTTAAGGTAGGATTTAACGCTAAGATTCCCAGATCAAAACGGACTTGATCATTCCCTTTGGCGGTGCAACCATGAGCAACCGCATCCGCACCGTATTTTTCAGCCGCTTCGACTAATAGTTTAGCAATCAGAGGACGAGCTAATGCTGTAGAGAGAGGATAACGACTCTCGTAGAGTGCATTAGCTTTAATCGCTTTAAAGGCATAATCCGTGACAAACTCTCTGGTAGCATCTTCTACAAGGGATTCCACAGCACCAGATTTTAAAGCTTTGGCTTGAATAGGACCGAGTTCATCTCCTTGACCCAAATCTGCAGCTAAGGTGATCACCTCATCGATTCCCCACTCATGCTTGAGGTAGGGAATACAAACGGAGGTATCTACCCCACCAGAATAAGCAAGCACGACTTTTTTCGCACGACCCATATAATTTTATCTCTAGCATATATCTCAAGCTTTATTTTACTTTAGATAACAAGCATAGTTTGTTAATATAAGCCAAAAATTATTGTTGAAGATCCTTAAATTATGTTTAATATTTTTTCAGCCTAATAATAGTGAAACTTACAGCTAATAATTATTATTTCTGTATCTGTCACTTGAGAAACTAACCGATGTTCATCATTGATCCGTCTTGACCAATATCCTTTAAGGTTATATTTCAAAGGTTCAGGTTTTCCCAGTCCAGAAAAAGGTTCACGTAAAATATCGTTAATTAATTCAACAATTTTTTTATACAGTTTTTTGTTTTCATTAGCCCATTGATTAAACTGATCAAAAGCTTTAGGGTCAAATACTATATTTTTCATGCCATTCTTCTGGAGTTATGGTAATCATTTCCTCTCTTTTTTCTACTCTTTCTATGGCTTCTAATAATTCTTTTTCATTGGCTTTTGTTGATAGTAAATATTCTGTTGTATCAGTTTCTGGAGAAGAAACTAAAATAATAATTTCTACTTCACTCCTTTCTTGCAGTTCTGGAGAATGAATCTCAATTTTTCCTTGTTTATTGACAATTGCTTTTTGTTTAATGGCTTTGATCACTAGACTAGAAACTTTACTAAGACTGTTACCACTAATTC
>JBFRWG010000077.1:0-16491 GCA_051439445.1 Crocosphaera sp. | reverse complement strand
TTCTGGTGTCTTCAGCGTGGTGGCACCACTCCGATTCCATCCCGAACTCGGCAGTGAAACATCTCAGCGGCAACGATACTTGTGGGGTAGCCCACTGGGACAATAGCTCGATGCCAGGATTATTCTTTGACCAAGGGGGTTCTTAATTAAGAACCCCCTTGGTTTTTTATCAATTATCTTGATCTCGGCAGAAGAACCTCGCCACATTTTTCGACAAAACACTGATAAAAATTGGCGAGAGTGTCAAGAGGATTTCAATTCTTTTATGACAGTCTCAATAACTTCAGAAACAACAGTATCGCTTATTTCTACTTGTCCAATGTCAGTGGGTAAGATAAAGCGAACCTTTCCCCCCTTTACTTTTTTATCTAACTGTAAACTATCTAAAATATCATCAGATTGTAATGTATTAGGAATGCTAACCGGTAAAGCAGCTTTTTGAATTAGTTTGTCTTGTCTTTGGGTTATGTCTTCTGTCCACATACCTAATTTCACTGCTATTGTTCCTGCTGCTTTCATTCCTATCCCTACAGCTTCTCCATGATTAATTTTGCTATACCCTGTTAAACTTTCTATAGCGTGACCAATAGTATGACCATAATTTAAAATCGCTCTTATTCCTGCTTCTTTTTCGTCTTGACTGACAACATCTACTTTTGCTTGACAAGATTTGGTAATAATTTCTTCTAACACTTCGAGGGGGAAATTATCTAACTTATCTAAGTTGTTTTGTGATTCTAATTGAGTAAATAAACTTTTATCCCAAATTACACCATATTTGATCACTTCTGCCATTCCTGCACGAAATTCTCTGATGGGCAATGTATTTAACACCATAGGATCAATAAAGACTAAACGAGGTTGGTAAAAAGCCCCAATTAAATTTTTTCCTTGAGGATGATTGACCCCTGTTTTGCCTCCAATAGAAGCATCTACCATAGCTAATAAGGAGGTGGGAACTTGAACAAAATTAATCCCTCTTAACCAAGTTGCGGCGGCAAAACCTGTCATATCTCCAATGACTCCACCACCTAATGCTAAGAGGGTTGATGATCTTTCTAAACGATGTTTTAAAAGGGTGTCATACACTTGAGAAATACTTTCTAAGGTTTTATAAGTTTCTCCTGCCGGTATCAAATGAGAAAAGACTTGAAAACCCACTTGAGTTAAAGAGTTAATAACAGTTTCTCCATAGTAGTTGAAAATTTCTGGATTAGAGATAACCAGAATTTTTTTACCTAAATCGAGTGAAGTTAAATATTTACCTAAAGCATCTAAAGAATTAGGAGAAATAACAATGTTATAACTCGTATGAGGTAGATTAACGGGAATTACAGATGACATAAATTTTTCAGGTTTACTAGATTTAAGCAGTTGCAAATTTGAACATATAACTTTTCTATTCTAACCTTTTCTGTAGCGAACTTAGAAAAATTGATAGATAATATCCCCATTTTTAACTATAATGTTAAGATAACCTATATCATGTTAAAAAAATACTATGGAACCTGCGACCGTTTTAAGTATCGCTATTGGCTCAGTTCTTCTCGTTATTACAGGGTTTGCTATTTATACAGCATTTGGGCCTCCATCGGCTCAGTTAAGTGATCCCTTTGAAGATCATGAAGATTAATCTATTTGAACAGGCTCGGAAAACCTCTCCGTAAATTAATTTAGATATGGGTTGAGTTCACCAACAACAAAACTCAATCCTTTTTATTTTGATTTATTATTTCTAGGAAAACCGCCCCATACCTAGTGGATCGCGGTCCTGTGGTTCACGGGATAATTAAAATAGGACAGGGAGCAAGATTAATCACTAAATTAGTGACACTTTCAGAAGCCCCTTCAGAGGTTAAACCCAGTCCTCGTGATCCCATGACAATTAACTCAGCATTGGTTTCGTCAGCCACATCACAAATAATAAAAGGGGGTTTTCCTTCGCGTTCGATGATTTCTGCTTCAATCCCTTTCTCTACAAACAAGGCCTGGGCCCCTTGTAATAACTTAGCAACCGCCTCAGCAGAAGTCATGACCCCTCCTTGGGATATTCCTTGACCGTCTTGGGTCTTTTCAACCACTGATAACAAAACTAAACGACTATCATGGGTTTTGACCAACTTAGCTACTGTTTCGGCTGCTTCACGGGCTTCTCGACTCTGATCCACAGGGAACAAAATGGTCTTAAACATAACTTATCTATCTCATGGATACCGATTCAGGTACAATCAGCAACAGCACGATCGCTGGTTCCGAGTCCTATTTTATTGTCTCAGGGGTTGGAGCGGTTGTGTTTATTCACAAGCTGATTTAATCTTTTTTTAAGTAATCAGCAATCAAACAAAGTACCCAGGGACTCTGGGAAACGAAAACGCCTGATTAGTCGTTCTGTCGGGGAACAGTGGGAGATGTACTCATCGTTTATACCAAGATGTTCTAGATAAGTGGCGAAACCTCGTGTAAACGGGAATAACCAGGAATGCCCTATCGTGAGTTAGGGAAGCCCCGCACGAAGTTTACGGAGTGCGTGGGAGGATGTCACGCATCATTTAGCCATCATCGGAGGATATTGATAGTGTCTAAGAAAACAGTAGCCAATTTAGCAACGGCGGATCTTGACGGAAAGCGTGTTTTGGTACGGGTTGATTTTAACGTTCCTTTTGATAACGGAACCATCACCGATGATACTCGTATTCGTGCTGCCCTACCTACCATCAAAGAATTAATCAGCAATGGGGCAAAAGTTATCCTCTGTAGTCACATGGGTCGTCCCAAGGGTAAAGTGGTAGACAGCATGAGTTTAAAACCCGTTGCAGCGCGTTTGGGAGAGTTATTAGGTCAATCTGTTACCATGTGTGATGACTGTGTGGGTGATTCTGTAACCGCAGCGATCGCTGGATTAGAAAATGGTCAGGTTGCTTTATTAGAAAATCTTCGTTTCCATGCAGAAGAAGAAAAGAATGACCCTGAGTTTGCTAAACAGTTAGCGGCCAATGCAGATTTATATGTTAATGATGCGTTTGGAACGGCACACCGCGCTCATGCTTCTACAGAAGGGGTCACACATTATTTGAGTCCCAGTGTGGCAGGGTATTTAATCGAAAAAGAACTACAGTATCTTCAGGCGGCCATTGAAAACCCCCAACGTCCTTTAGCTGCTATTATTGGCGGTTCTAAAGTATCGAGTAAAATTGGTGTAATTGAAACATTACTCGATAAGTGTGATAAGTTGCTCATCGGTGGGGGTATGATTTTCACCTTCTATAAAGCTCGTGGTTTGAGCGTAGGTAAGTCCTTAGTGGAAGAAGATAAGTTAGAATTAGCCAAATCTTTAGAAGCTAAAGCCAAGGAAAAAGGAGTAGAATTGTTACTGCCTACTGATGTGGTGTTAGCCGATAATTTTGCTAAGGATGCTAATGCTAAAGTTGCCAGTATTGAAAGCATTGAAGACGGTTGGATGGGATTAGATATTGGTCCTGACTCTGTTGAAGTATTTAAGAATGCTTTAGGTGACTGTAAGGCAGTGATTTGGAACGGTCCTATGGGGGTATTTGAATTTGAAAAATTCGCTGTAGGAACTGAGGCGATCGCTAATACTTTAGCTGGGTTAACTGGTACTGGAACCACTACTATTATTGGGGGTGGTGACTCTGTTGCTGCGGTTGAAAAAGTGGGCGTAGCTGAGAAAATGAGCCATATTTCTACCGGTGGTGGTGCCAGTTTAGAGTTGCTTGAAGGTAAAACTTTACCTGGTATTGCAGCGTTAGACGAAGCTTAATTTTATCTTCTTTAGGTGGGTAATACCCACCTAAAGATTAATTGTTTACAATATCATCAAGTCAGAATGAAAATTGCCGACTAAAGTTTCAATATCTGAAGCTGTAGTCGGCAATTTTTTACTTAATATTTCTGCTCCTTGTTCAGTCACTAAAATATCATCTTCGATGCGAATCCCTTTAACATCAGAAAATTGTTTTAATTTATCCCAATTAATATCTTTATGATATTTTTCTTGAAACGAGTGGTTATTTAAAATAGCAGGAACTTGATAAAAACCCGGCTCAATTGTAACAATCATACCAGCTTTTAAGGGTCGATCTAACCTTAAATAGCCTAACCCAAAACGCTGACTTCTTTGTCTTCCTTCTTCATATCCTGCTAAGTCCCCTAAATCTTCCATATCGTGAACGTCTAACCCTAGTAAATGACCAACTCCATGAGGAAAAAACATAGCATGGACATCATTTTCTACTAAGGTTTCAGCCTCACCTTTTAAAATCCCTACATTAACCAATCCTTCAGCAATAATTTTTGCTGCTAAGAGATGAATTTCTCGATATTCTACTCCTGGTTTAATGGTTTCAAGACAAGCATCATGTGCCGCTAATACTATATCATAAATATCTCTTTGACTACTGGAAAAATGACCACTAACTGGCCAAGTTCTGGTAATATCTGCTGCCCATCCTGAAGCAGTTTCAGCCCCTACATCTGCCAGTAATAGGTCACCAGATTTTAAGGAATTATTATAGGTTTCATTATGTAAAACTTCCCCATTAATAGTCACAATACTATTATAAGCACAGGTCATCTTCTGACTGATAATATATCCTTCCATTGCTCCTCTAATCTGAGCTTCTGTGGAAGATTTTTGGGTAGAGCTTATTCCTATTTTGTGGGCATTAACAGAAACATTAATGGCTTTTTTAATTTCATTTAAAGCGGCTTTATCATGAATTAATCGCAAGGTAATAATGGCTTTAACTAACTCTAAATCAATGTCAATTAATTCTTGAATAGAGGATAAAGGACGATTTAAAATTTCACACTGTTGTTGATAGGTAAATTGATCTTGAACGGGAATGGTTGCTACCCTTTCTCTGTTACCTTTTAAAGCTTCCAAAGGATAAGCATTATTGGCCCCTATTTTTGCGGCAATATCTTCTCTTTTAGCCGTTTCTCCCTGCCAAAGGGTACTATCAGCAGAAGGGTTGTCCATAAATAACGTTAGTTGTCCATTTTCTAGAAAAATAGCTGCATTCTCTAAGGGAAGTCCTGCAAAATAGAGGAAATGACTACTGGCACGAAAGGGATAATGATTGGCTCGAAAATTCCTTGATGGGGCTTTTCCAGACCATAAAATGGCAGGAATATTAATCAGTTGAGCTAGTTTTTGCCTTCTCGTTTTTAATGCTTCAATAGGAATCATATTGGTAATTAAATGATAGAGATATTTTCTAGAGATGGGTTATATTAACATTACCCAGTTCAAAAATTTTACTAACCACTTCTTCAATGGGAGGTTCGGTAACTTTAAGATCATTAACCTCTAATTGAGCTAAAATTCTAGCAATGGTTTCTGTTAATTTTTCTTGTTTAACTAAAAACCTGACTTCTTGACCAGTCACTGTTTTAACTTCTCCATAATTTTCTAATTTTTCTAGGGAAACAGGATGAGATAAGTCGAGTTTAATTTCTCGGTAAGGGGCAAATTTTTCCACTAATTTATCTAGATTACCATCATAGATCAATTCTCCTTCATGAATCAATAAAACCCGTTGACATAAGACAGTAATATCTGCCATATAATGACTGGTTAATAAAATAGTAGCTTCATAGCGTTGATTATATTCTTTGAGAAAGCTACGAATGGCAGATTGAGAGTTAACATCGAGTCCTAATGTTGGTTCGTCTAAAAATAAAACTTGGGGATGATGTAACAAAGCAGCTAATAATTCTGCTTTCATTCTTTGTCCTAAAGACAGTTTACGAACTGGTTGAGTTAATTGGTCTTTAATTGATAACATTTCTGCTAATTCTTCCAGTCTCTTATTAAAAATTTTGTCAGGAATCTCATAAACAGCAGCATTTATTTTTAGAGAATCTAAAGCAGGTAAATCCCATAATAATTGTTGTTTTTGTCCCATAATTAAGCTCATACTTTTTAAAAAATTGTGATGACGACTGAAAGGAGTATAGTTAATAATTTTAACTTCTCCTCTGGAGGGATGAATTAACCCGGTTAACATTTTTAATGTAGTGGTCTTTCCCGCACCATTTGCTCCTAAAAAACCAACAACTTCTCCAGAATTGATAGAAAAGGAAACATCTTTGACCGCTATTATATCTCGATATTTACGGTCGAAAAAATGATTAATTGTACCTTTAATCCCTGGTTTCTTTAAAGAAACTTTGTAAATTTTGCTGAGGTTTTTAACATCAATAATAGACATAATTATCAATTTAAGCTCGATTTAAAGTATAGAATAATAATTCATAAAAGACTAATTCATAGTCTAAATAATTGATGTTTTCACCTTGTACAGTAAATATTTTTTTAGTATAAGTATCAGGTGTTTTTGAAATAACGACAGGAGTATCTAGTAATTGTTTAGAGGAAAATCGATAAACTCCAAGAATTTCATCCACCGGAAATACCCAACGATTCGATTGAATTTCAATGACAATCATTCTTTTATAAACCACAGGAATTATGGCAGAACTATCTTCCATATCATGAGGTTTATCATTTAATTCAGCAGGAGCTAATGATAATAAATTACGCAATAAAATACACATTAAGATTTCACCACGAATATTGACAATTCCAGCAAAAACATGATTACTACGATGCGGTAAAGTGTGAACAGGATGAACATGAGTAATTTCTTTAATTACCCAAGCTGGTAGGGCTAACCATTCTTGAGAAACCCTAAAAATAATCAATCCAATAACTTCATCATCAACGGTTTCTTTTTTAACTAAACTAGAACTTTTTTTCTCAACTTTCGATGAGGTTTTTTGCCAATCTTGCGCTAAAATATCAGTCCATTCTTCAACATAGCCATCAGGGGATTCTCGCTGTAATAAGGTGCGTCCGGCTGCTTGATAAGCGGGGCAATTTCGACAGTGAATAACTGTTTTTAATTCAGGACAAGAACTATCTCCTGAGACTCCAATTTCATTCCAACAATAGTTAACAAAATCTTCCATCAATACGCTCCATTAACTAATTAACATATCCATTATTAACAAACCAATTAACCGCATCTTGAAGGGCTATTTCAATAGGAGAAGAAGGCAAACCTAGTTCTTTGATAGCTTTAGAGGCATCATAATACATGGGTTGTTTAGACATTTTGACTCCATCGATGGGAATTGAAGGTTTTTTTCCTAAAGGAAATAATAAATATTCTTCGATCCAAGCAACGGTTAAAGGTAACCAAAGGGGTAAAGTTTGTTGGGGTGCATTTAACCCGGTTAGCAGAGATAATCTATCTAATAAGTTTTTTAAAGTAAGGTTTTGGTTGCCTAAAATATAACGCTCCCCTGTCTTCCCCTTTTCTAAGGCTAACAGATGACCCTGCGCTACGTCTCGCACATCAATAATATTTAACCCTGTGTTGACATAAGCCGG
Source organism: Crocosphaera sp. (assembly GCA_051439445.1). Lineage (GTDB taxonomy): Bacteria > Cyanobacteriota > Cyanobacteriia > Cyanobacteriales > Microcystaceae > Crocosphaera. Next base: position 9,074 of record JBFRWG010000077.1, on the reverse strand, counting down.
CATTTGACGACGTAAAAAACGTAAAATGATCTCCCCTGTGGGGGTAGGTTTAATATCAAAAGGTCCGATGGGGGTACTGGGATTAACAATGACAATATCTTGTCCATTAATAATCGCTTTTTGTGCTTCTTGTTCAGCCCAATATTTAGATTTTTTGTAATGTCCTACCAATTCATTAACTGGACTTTGATGAGTTTCATTAACAATTTCTCCTGGTTCACCTACTCCAATCGCGGCCACAGAACTTGTGTAAATAATGCGTTCAATATTGGCTGTTTTTGCTGCTTTTAAAAGGCAACGAGTTCCCAAGACATTACTCTCATATAACTGTTCTTTATCACTTTGATATAATGAGTAATGAGCAGCGACATGAAATAAAACCTGACAGCCTCTTATTTTATCTGCCAAATCCAGATCATTAAGGGTTCCTTTAACTATTTCAAGGTCTAAGTTTTTTAGGTTTTGTAAATCACTTTGATGCCGAACTAAGGCCCGTACTTGATAGCCTTCTTTTAATAACAGTCTGACTAAGTTGGCACCAATAAATCCTGTTGCACCTGTGACAAATGCTTTGATAGTCATACTTAATTTCTACTTGAGTTGAATTGAATTTACTAGCTATAGCAATCTGATTTTAGTTGTGAGAAAATGAGGAAAGTAAAACACAGTGTTAAACCCCTACGAGGTTATATTTGTAGGAACATAATACTATGATGTCCTAATGGGTTCTTGCTTCTGGCATATCATTACGCATTGCTATATTTTAACATTATTCAAAAAAGAAGCCGAGAGAGACCTTTTCTATCAAAAGAAGAAGCGATCGCCTGTGGGGTTGGCGGGATTCCTGTAGAAAAAGGTCAACCCCAATGGTTAATAATAGGATAAAAGTATGATCGCTATGTTAAAAACTAGCCTGAATTTGCCAGCATCCCTTATCATGCAAGAGGACGAATATCTCATCAAATACAGATGCCGTCTTTATGATTAACATCATGGTGTCTTTTGCGAAAACTTTGTTACTAATCAACTTATGGACTTTTCTAGCAACATTGCCAGTCAACTAAATGCTGGGACAATTCTACCAGAAGGAATTGTGATTGTTACCCTAATATTGATTCTACTGGGGGATCTCATCGGAGGGCGCAATGCCAGAGTTTGGTTACCCTATGGGGCGATCGCTGGCTTACTCGCTTCACTTTTTACCCTGTACATGGCTTGGGATAACCCTGCTACCATAGGGTTTTTAGGAGCATTTAACGGGGATAATTTAAGTATCATCTTTCGGGGAATCATCGCCTTATCCACTGTTGTCACGATCTTAATGTCGATTCGCTATGTGGAGCAAACAGGAACTTCCCTGGCGGAATTCATCGCTATCATGTTAACAGCGACTTTGGGGGGAATGTTTCTCTCCGGGGCCAATGAGTTGGTGATGATTTTTATTTCTTTGGAGATGTTGAGTATCTCCTCCTATTTGATGACAGGATACATGAAACGGGACCCCCGTTCTAATGAAGCAGCGTTAAAATATCTCTTAATTGGGGCTTCTAGTTCAGCTATCTTTCTCTACGGTAGTTCTCTGTTATATGGATTATCTGGCGGAGAAACGACTTTAGATAGTATCTCAGAGAAGATTATGGCCACTGACAGCAGTTCTTCTTTAGGACTGGCCATCGCCTTAGTATTTGTCATTGCAGGGATTGCCTTTAAAATTTCTGCCGTCCCTTTCCATCAATGGACTCCTGACGTTTATGAAGGTTCCCCTACCCCGGTAGTTGCATTTCTGTCTGTGGGATCGAAAGCAGCCGGGTTTGCCTTAGCGATTCGCTTATTAGTGACAGCATTTGCCTCTATTGTGGATGAATGGCATTTAATCTTCACTGCTTTAGCCATTCTTAGTATGGTATTAGGAAATGTGGTGGCATTAGCGCAAACCAGCATGAAGCGAATGTTAGCTTATTCGTCCATTGGCCAAGCTGGGTTTGTGATGATTGGTTTAACCGCCGGAACCGATGCAGGATACTCCAGTATGGTGTTCTATTTATTAATTTACCTGTTCATGAACTTAGGGGCATTTAGTGGGGTTATTCTCTTTTCCTTACGAACAGGAACGGATCAAATTAGTGAGTATGCAGGACTCTATCAGAAAGATCCTCTATTAACCTTGGGATTAAGTCTTTGTTTACTGTCTTTGGGCGGTATTCCTCCCTTAGCCGGTTTTTTTGGTAAGATTTATCTCTTCTGGGCCGGTTGGCAAGCGGAACTTTACGGACTGGTATTACTTGCTTTAGTTACCAGTGTTGTCTCCATTTACTATTACATTCGTGTGGTTAAAATGATGGTGGTTAAAGAACCTCATGAAATGTCTGATGCTGTTAAAAACTATCCTGAAATTCGTTGGAATTTACAAGGAATGCGTCCGCTACAAGTTGGGTTGGTGTTATCCGTTATTGCGACTTCTCTAGCAGGAATTTTATCCAATCCTCTGTTTACCTTAGCTAATGATTCTGTTACCAGTACCCCCATTTTACAGTCTACAATGGTTAAGACAGCGACCTCTCAAGTAGAAATTTCTTCTACTACCTTTAACCCATAATTCTTCGTAGGGTGGGCATGGCCCACCTTAATTATTATAAATACTCAATCTAATTTTTAACAACTGTATAAATTTATCAAAAAATAAAAAAAATTGCCTTAATTTGAATAACTTAATTTAAAACTTGGAAGACTTGGAAAAAAATAGGATAGTTATATGAAATCCGCTTAATTACCCATCGTTAAAATTATGAGTCTAAACGCCTCCTCCCCTTCTCCCTCGACTAGCACGTAGAGTATTCAAACGGATTTAATATTAGTCTCTTAGAAAGAATCATACGTCATTTGTAAAAATAATGTCTTAAGATTAATGATAGTTACTGAAACAAAATCAACCCCTAAAACCCATTTTAAGAAACTAGACTATATTCGTGGTTTTGCTGCTTTCTATGTTCTAATTTATCATATTTTCGCTTTAACTAATTTTATCCCAGAAACCATACAAAATCTTTTCTTTTCCTTTGGACAAGAAGCAGTGATGTTGTTTTTTCTTCTGAGTGGTTTTGTTATTTATACATCAGTCCACTCTAAACCTGATATTAGCTTTAGATATTATTTTATTAGACGATTTCGCCGCATCTATTTTCCCTTTATAATAGTTTTAATATTGTCTGTTGTTTTAGCTATTTTAAATCAAAGATTTTTAAAAGAGTTTTCTTGGACTGAACTGATAGGAAATCTTTTCATGCTACAAGATTTTTCAGCTAAACCTGGGGTTCTCTTTCGACCATTTTTACGCAATTATCCTCTGTGGAGTTTATCTTATGAATGGTGGTTTTATTTACTCTTTTTTCCCCTCTATAAAAGTATTTTCTTTCAACGACCTAACCGTATTTATTGGGTTTTTATAATATCGTTTATTTCCTACGTTATTTATATCATCTATCCCAATGCGATCGCTTTATATTTAGGTTATTTTATTATTTGGTGGTGTGGTGTAGAAGCAGCAGAAATTTATGCAAGAACGCAACGGTTTAGTTTCCGAACCATCAAACCCATTTTAATCTGTTTATTTTTTATGTCAATGATCAGTTTTATTCCAGTTATATTGACTAATACGATTCAATTGGGTTATTATCCTTTTCTTAATTTTAGACACTTTGCTAGTGCTTTTCTTGCTATATTAGGCGGTTTAATTTGGTATCTTTATAAATTACGATATTTCAATAATATCCTAGGAATATTTAATAAAATTGCACCTATTTCTTATGGACTATATATTTTTCATTATCCTATTTTAACTCAACTAAAATTATCAAACTATATCCCTAATATATGGTTTAATTATAGTTTAAAAATCTTATTAATTTTAGGGATATCTTATGTCGTAGAAATTAAGTTACAACCGATTATAAATCGTTGGATGAGATAAAAATAAGCGATTATTGTTACTTTAACAAACAATCTCTAAGGGAGTTTATCGTATTTCTATTAACGAGTATGAAAACTTAACTTAGATTTCTTAAATGATTAGTCTAGAAACGAATGAAGTACAAAACTTCAACATTATGAATACGATCTTGTTGGGTTTCCTTACTCAAACCAACCTACGGATTATTCGGTAATTCTAAATTATAAATTCTGATTGACCACAATTCTACTCATTATCTAATTGTTGTGCATCTAAAACTGCCATCGCAGTCATATTAACAATGGTATTAATTTGACACCCTCTTTGTAGAATATGAACGGGTTTTTTCATTCCCAATAAAATAGGTCCCACTGCTTCTGCTCCTCCTAATTCATGTAATAATTTATAAGCAATATTTCCTGACTGTAAATCTGGAAATATCAAAATATTAGCATTACCTTTTATTTCACTGAAAGGATAATGTTCTTTAACAAAAATAGGATTAACTGCTGTATCTGCTTGCATTTCTCCATCAATAATTAAATCAGGTTGTCTGATTTTTACTAATTTAATTGCATCCTTGACTCGCTCACAAAAGGGATGTTTAACACTTCCAAAGTTAGAAAAAGATAGCATAGCAATGCGGGGAAGAATATCTAATCTTTTTGCTAATTTAGCACTTTCAATGGCAATATCGGCTAAAATTTCTGCAGTGGGATCAATATTTACAGTGGTATCAGCAAAGAAATAAATCCGATTTTTAAACAACATTAAATAAACCCCAGAAGCATGATGAATATCTGTTTTTGTGCCAATAATTTGTAAGGCAGAACGCACAATATTGGGATAAGCTTGACTGACTCCTGCAACTACACCATCCGCTTGTCCTAAATGTAACATTAATAAACTAAAAATTGTCGGTTCAATAACATTTATTTTAGCTTGATTTGGGGTCATTCCTTTCCGTTGCCTTAGGGTCAATAAGGTTTGAGTATAAGTCTCAATTTCTGAAAAATTAAGGGGATCAATTATAGTAATTTTAGGTAAAATCAAACCTAATTCTTTGATTTTTCTGTGGATTTTTTGTCGAGATCCAATTAAAATAGGTTCTGCAATTGTTTCTTCTATTAACCTTTGACAAGCACTTAATATTTTTGGATTATCTCCTTCAGGAAAAATAATACGTTTAGGGTTAGTTTTTGCTTTTTGAATACTGTAGCGAATAATCTCTCTAGACATTCCCATTCGTTGTTCTAAAGACTGTTGATAAGTGTCTAGATGGATGGATTTTCTGGCAACTCCTGTCTCCATAGCTGCTTGAGCAACTGCGGGGGCAACCCAAAATAAAACTCGATGATCAAAAGGTTTAGGAATTAGGTAGTCTCGTCCAAAACTAAGGTTTTTAAGTCCATAAGCTCGCAAAACAGTATAAGGCACTTCTTCTTGAGTTAGTTTAACTAATGCTTGGACGGCTGCAATTTTCATTGTTTCATTAATATTAGTTGCTCTAACATCTAAAGCACCACGAAAAATAAAAGGAAACCCTAACACATTATTCACTTGATTGGGATAATCTGATCTTCCTGTGGCAATAATGACATCAGAACGAACCTTGATCGCTTCATTATATTCAATTTCAGGATCGGGATTGGCCAAAGCAAAAACAATGGGATTCTTGGCCATAGACTGTAACATAGAGGATGATAAAGCCCCTTTTACTGATAGGCGAATAAACACATCTGCTCCCTGTAGCGCATCTTCTAATGTTCTCGCTTTTGTTTCATTAGCAAATAAGGTCTTATAAGGATTCATTCCTTCTTTTCTTCCTGTATAAATAACTCCTTTTCTATCACACATAATTAAGTGTTCAGGACGAACTCCTAATGTTAGATGAAGTTTAGCGCAAGCAATAGATGCAGCCCCCGCACCACAATAAACAACTTTAACCGTTTCAATAGATTTATTCGCTACTTTTAAAGCATTTAATAAAGCAGCACCAGTAATAATAGCCGTTCCATGTTGATCATCATGAAACACAGGAATTTTCATCGCTTCTTTTAATTTTTCTTCAATATAAAAACTATCAGGGGCTTTAATATCCTCTAAATTAATTCCCCCAAAGGTTGGCTCTAAACTTTTAATTGTTGCAATAAATTGATCGGGGTCATTTGCATCAATTTCTAAGTCAAAAACATCAATATCAGCAAACCTTTTAAATAAAATAGCTTTCCCTTCCATGACAGGTTTTCCAGCCAAAGGACCAATATTTCCTAACCCTAATACTGCCGTTCCATTGGTGGCAACTGCTACTAAATTACCTTTAATGGTATAATCATAAATGTCTTCGGGATGTTCATAAATGTGACGACAAGGTTCAGCGACACCAGGGGTATAAGCTAAGGAAAGATCCCTTTGAGTAATAAAGGGTTTCGTACCATTTACTTCTAGCTTTCCCGGTCGACCAGATCGATGATATTCTAATGCGTCTTCAGAAAATGAAGCCATATTTTAGTTACTCCAAAATAACTATAAGTTTCCCCAACAACTATTATTTTAAACACCTACTTTCCAGGGTTTAATTTAACTTTAATTAAGTTTTAATGTTTCTAATTCCAAGAAAATGTTACAATGGCTACAATATAAATAGGAGCATATACCTAAAACCGTTGGGTTGGCTCGACTGAGGGTGACTAGCGGTTGCTGTTTGCTGTGTATTTATTTTCTTTTTTAAAAGTCTATTTAACCCAAACGAGAAAAATTATAGCGTTGACGCTCAAGGAGGAACTGACTTATGTTAATGACAAGGTATTCCATAGACGACATTAAAGACGAGGCGCGCCATTTAGTTGAACAAGGCAAAGTTGATCGTCAACAAAGAATTTATACCTTGTGTCAATACCTTCCCTCGGGAGAGTGGTGTTGTATTGAAACCGAGTTAGAGAGAAACGACTTCTTACTTAGAGATTGTATCGCTGATTTAATTCCTACGCAAGATTGGACTAACGATTAACCTACAATTTTAGTGTCACGAGACAGCGACTCTCCATAGGAGAGTCGTTGACTTTTTAGATTTGTTTTAGCTTAGAATCACCGTACTCATAGGATAATGGACGTAAGTAATTGAATGGAGAGATCATTGCCCAATGGCACCGTTAGCCCTACTGAGTGTATCAGATAAAACAGGAATCGTTGAATTAGCCCGTCAATTAGTAACAGAATTTAACTTTGAATTAATCAGTAGTGGAGGAACGGCTAAAACCCTACAAGAAGCCGGACTAACAGTTACTAAAGTGAGTGATTATACAGGGTCACCAGAAATTTTAGGGGGACGAGTTAAAACCTTACATCCTCGCATTCATGGGGGAATTTTATCCCGTCGAGATATCCCTGAAGATGTGGAGGATATGAACAGTAATAATATTCGTCCCATTGATTTAGTTGTGGTTAATCTTTATCCCTTTGAAGAAACTATTGCTAAACCTGATGTGACAGTCGCTGAAGCGATTGAAAAAATTGATATTGGGGGCCCAACTTTACTCAGAGCATCAGCAAAAAACTTTGCTCATGTCACTGTTTTATCTAACCCTAAATATTACGACACTTACTTACAAGAATTAAGAGATAATAAGGGAGAAGTTTCCTTAGAATTTAGGCAAAAAATGGCAGGAGAAACCTTTGCCTTAACCAACGCTTATGATGGGGCAATTACTGATTACTTTGCCAGTCTTTCTAACAGTAAAGAAACAACATTACCCAGTCGCTATAGTCTATCAGGAACAGCTTTTCAAACCCTGCGTTACGGAGAAAACCCCCATCAGAGTGCCATCTGGTATCAAGGAGGAACCACAGCTAAAGGATGGATCGCAGCAACGAAATTGCAAGGAAAGGAACTAAGTTATAATAATTTGGTGGATTTAGAAGCAGCAAGACGGATTATTGCTGAATTTGACCCCAAAGAACCAGCAGCAGCCGTTCTCAAACACACCAATCCCTGTGGGGTAGCGGTGGGTAGTAGTTTAGCCGATGCTTACGAAAAAGCCTTTAACGCTGATTCAGTGTCAGCTTTTGGGGGAATTGTTGCCTTAAATCAATCGTTAGATGGGGAAACGGCTAAAAAATTAACCACAACCTTCCTAGAATGTGTGGTGACTCCCGGATGTAGTGAAGAAGCAAAAGAAATCATTGCCAAAAAATCTAAAGTTAGGGTTCTATTATTACCCGACTTAACCCAAGGACCCAAACAAACGGTAAAAGCGATCGCCGGAGGCTTATTAGTTCAAGACTCTGATGATATGGTAGATGTGCCGGATAACTGGGAAGTGGTGACAGAAAAACAACCCACCCCTGAACAACTGGCAGAATTATTATTAGCTTGGAAAGTAGCAAAGCACGTTAAATCAAACGCCATTGTAGTCACGAAACATCGTACCACCCTAGGCATCGGTGCGGGACAAATGAACCGTGTAGGGGCGGTTAAAATAGCCCTAGAAGCAGCAGGAGAAGCAGCCAAAGGGGGTTACTTAGCCAGTGATGGTTTCTTCCCCTTTGATGACTCAGTACGCACGGCAGCAGCAGCAGGGATTGAGGCGATCGTGCAACCGGGGGGATCTGTGAGGGATAAAGATTCTATTGCTGCGGCCAATGAGTTAGGGTTAGTGATGGTGTTAACAAAAATTCGTCATTTTCTCCATTAATTATGGTTGTTGTTGATTGCTGCAACCGTTCAAGTAAGTTGCAGCAACTTTTACCGGAACTTTCCCCATACACCTGAACTAAATAAGGATAAAAACCTCACTAGAAAAGGGTTTGCTCGATTAGAGTCTAATGTGTGTGTCCATGTAAGGTCTTGTTTGATTTTAGCGATCGCAATATAATCAAAACATAGGTCTCTCTCGCGAGTTTTCTGTTATGCGATCGCTTTTACTTGATTGGAACAGTGAAAATGACCTGAGCGATAAATTAGCAACCTATTCCCACGTTTAATTTTGCAGAGAGCATCTCTTGAACACTCCGCCAACTAAATCTCGCGATTATAGTTGGGGATTCTTTTTACACCCAGTGAAGGCGTTACCGAGAAAGGTGGTGTCCGCACCGAACCGCAAGACTTTTGCTTGCCAATTCCTCAGTA
>JBFRWG010000076.1:0-15205 GCA_051439445.1 Crocosphaera sp. | reverse complement strand
TTTGTTGTAGCATCTTTTGCAAAATTTTAGTATTATAGTTTGTTTTTAAAAGTAATATAAAATTCGTGTTTTGTGGGGGGGTCAACTCAGGCCCCACCGGCCGTTGACCCCTACTTGATGGATAGTGCAGATAAACCTCTCTTATACCCACCGAAACCGTCTTACTATTTTGTTTATAAACAGTCTCTTAATGATAGTCTTAAAATAGGACTTATTAATATTAAGCCCCTACAGAGGTTAGATACTTCAAAAACTTACAAAGTAAATTGAAAATCATTCACTAACATTCCTGGAGATAAAATACCCCCTAAACTCCTTTGTCCATAAGTATTGGTTTTAGGAATAAATTCTCTAAAATTAGTCAAAGCGATCAGATTATCGCCCCAGAAACGATATAAACTCTCATCAAATCTTAAGTTTTCAATGGGGGCAATAATTTCCCCATTTTCTACCCAAAAACAAGCATAACGAGTCATTCCTGTGACCCTTCCTCCTGTTTGATCACTCCAGTTTAAATAGTGTAAATTAGATACATATAATCCTGTATCTAAAGTAGACAAAATATCTTCCTTCCCTAAAGTTCCAGGTAAAAGTTCAGTAGAACGCAGGGTTTCATAATTATTGGCCCCATTATCTGTTAAATTGTATTCAGATGCGGTACGGGAATTAATTAAAGTATTGACTAATTTTCCTTGCTCAATAATTGGTAAAATCTCAGGAGAAATTTTACCGAATTCATTAAACCGAGGAACCGCACCCTGACTAAAGTTTTCTTGTAAAGAAAATTGAGGAGATAATGTTTGTCCTTGTTGCAATTTCAATAATGCACTTCCTCCCCGTCTTAACGAAGACTCACTGATAGCTCCCCAAGATAAAATAGAAATTAAATCAGCAGTGGCAGCAGGTGCAAAATAAGTACGATAGCCTCCAGGATTAATAGTTTTTGATGATTTTTCTAAAGCAATCAAATTATTTTTGTCAGTTTCAACTTGCTCTAAGTATTTATTTTGATGCCAATTTTGTCCAGAGAATATTCCTTTCACTGCCTTTTCTGATGGGGTAATTAAGGAATAATCAACAATAAAAGATTCAGTAGCAAACCAATGAAACTGTCCTCTAGAATTAGCATTACCCCGAATCACTGAACCAGCTGTATAAAGTCCTGTCATATCAATATCAGAAACAGGCAAAAGAAGCTCATTTACAACTTGTTCAGAAGGTAATAAAGTGCCTGGATAAACTTCTCTGGTAGTTCCATTATTTTCAGGTAAAACAATATAAGGATCTTCGGGAATTTGGGTTAGTTCTTGACGCAAATACTCTAAATTTTCTTGCCCTAATGTTTGATCCGTTTCCCCATCTCCAGTAAAAGAAAAAACAGAAAATGCTGTTTTATTATTAGCGATTAAAGTAAGTTTAATGGTTCCATCTTTAACCATACCTGTTTGACGCACTTTTGCCCCATTGAAGCGAACAAATTGAGTTTGTTCTCCATTTAATTCAATGATTAAATATTCTTCCGATTTGAGGGTTTGAAGAAGTTGCTCACACAATTGTTGAAAGCTTGATTCTAAATGTTCTAATTTTTCAGTATTCATCAGAAAAAACGAGACAAAGAAGATAAACACATCTTAACTTGTTTTCTTTATAATAGCCATGATATGCTCTAGTATATTTTGATGCTGTTGTCAAGCTCATTTGATGAATCCCCTAATAATGAATATTTTAGAAATTGCTTTTTTTTAGTTGCTTTAGTCCTCAGTGTTCTTATAGTTTTCTTATTTATCGAGTTTCTCGGTGCAAGCTTGTCTTCAAAAGTTTTTACTCCTATTAATAAGGAAATACGTCTATCTGCAACCATACTCATTCCTGCTCATAATGAAGCAGAAGTAATTGCCCAGTCTCTTGATAGTTTATGTCCTCAACTCATGTCTTGCGATCGCATTGTGGTCATTGCGGATAATTGTAGTGATCAAACGTCAGAAATTGTGCGAAAAAAGGGAATTACCGTTATTGAAAGAGATAATACTGAACAAAGAGGTAAAGGATATGCCATAGATTACGGTATCAAATATTTAAGCAATCATCCTCCTGATATTGTGGTTATCCTAGATGCTGATTGTTTCATGGAAGCTGAGACTCTCGATCATTCAAACAACAACGTTTAGAGTTATTAATATTAGGTTTGGAATTAGCTGTTCCTCCCTTATCTATGCTAATTGTGCTATGGTTAGGCTTCATCGGCTTATGTTTGATAGTGGCTATTTTCGGTGTTCTCCATTATTCTTTTTGGTTGTTTTTGATAGAAGGATTATTGCTTTTAGTCTCAATTGGAGGCAGTTGGTTACAATATGGTCGCCAGATTATACCTGGAATAATATTATTAGGAATTCCTCAATATCTGCTCTGGAAATTATCTATTTATTTTGACTTTTTCCGTCAACCTAAGATAAGTTGGAATATAACAGAAAGAGATTCATAAGTTTTTCTAATCTAGTAACTACAATGAACCTGTAACTACCAAGAATATGGTTAAAAATGGTTTAATTATAGCTCCCAAAATAACCAAGATCCATATAGGTATTTTATAGCGCAATAAAGCAACCAATGCAGCTATAGAGATAATTACTTTGATGGTTGACTCAAAGGGAGTGGACTGGGACAATGTTACTATTAATAAAGAGACTGCTGTTGCTGTGATCGCTCCGAGTATAGCAGGAGTAACTCCTTGAATAAACCCTCGAATTTTGCGGCTATCACGAAGCTTTAACCAAAAGGGTGCTGCTATCATAATAAATACAAAAGATGGGAAAAAAACAGCCGTTGTTGCTGTAATTGCTCCCAAAAACCCTGCTATTTTGTAGCCAATAAAAGCTGAACTCAAGGTAACAGGTCCAGGAGCTAGTTGACTGATGGCAATCCCATTAATAAATTCTCTTAAAGTCAACCAATGATATGTATCAACGACATTCAATTTAAACACTGGAATAATAACTAAAGCTCCTCCAAAGGTAAGACTTCCTGTTTTTAAGAAAAACCAGCTTAAAGGAACAAAAAAGCTTTCGATGCGTTCCCATCCCCAAAAACTAGAGACTGTTAAACTATCTGGTAAGGTTCTTGAGACAAGAACAGAAAAGTTATAAATTTTTCCAACATGAGTTAAAATTAAACTTTTTATATTGACTAAAATTGGAATTAAATGAAACAAATCTTCTTTCAATGATACATATCCCCAAAAACTAGGGATTGCAAAAAAATCTACTGAGCTTAAATGTTTATAAATTCCCAAAGTGAATAAAGATAGAAAACTAAAATATTTATTATCTAAAGACTTATTTTTACAATAATAAAACCAAATTCCTGCTAATCCTGTTAAAATAAATTGGACAAAAATACTGACTTGGAAAAACAAATTAATAATCAAAATAATTACAGCAATTAACCAAGCAAAATAGTTGTTTAATATATCCTTACTTAACTGCCAACAAAAAGAAAAGATGATGGCCATTATCACAGGATAAACCCCGAATAAAAGAGCTTCTAATTGAGGTAAACCCTGAAAATTAAAATATAGCCAACTTAAGAAAACAACAATAAAAAAAGCAGGAATAATAAAACATAAACCTGCGATTAACCCCCCTAATGTTCCAGCAAAAACATAACCAACATAAATCCCCATCTGAGTTGAACTCGGCCCTGGAACCATCTCACACAGGGCTAAACCGTCAGCAAATTGTTGAGAACTTAACCATTTTTGCCTGACCACCGCTTCCTGATTCATCATCGCAATAGTAGCGTGTGAACCCCCAAAACCAACGGTACTGAGTTTAAGAAATAGCTTAGTTAAGCTCCATAATTTAGGCAACCCCACCAAATACCTCAATCTGATCAAACCGACAAACCGGAGAAGCATGACCCACACGGATCGCTTGGTTTGGTTCCCCTTTCCCACAGCTAGGGGTTCCGTACATTGCCAAGGTTGAGCGATCGCCTACTTGGGATAAACTGCGCCAAAATTGATTAGTAATTCCGCGATAATTGGGATTTTTCAAAGTTTTGGTCAATTTACCATTTTCAATGAGTTTGGCATATTCACAGCCAAATTGAAACTTATTGCGATAATCATCAATGGACCAAGAACGGTTAGACTCCATATACACTCCTGATTCAATGTTACCAATCATCTCCTCAAAAGACGTTGTTCCAGGTTCTAGGTTAATATTGGCCATGCGATCAATAGGGGGACGATTCCAAGAACAAGCGCGTAAATTGGCCACCCCTGGAACTTTGGCCCTAGTTTGACTTTCCAAACTACCTAATCCCCTTAATAATATGCCTTCTTTGATTAAGTATTCCCGTGTTGCCACATTTCCCCCATCATCAAAACGATAACTAGCAAACTCTCCTGATACAGAGGGATCAAAGGTGACATTCATCAAAGGGGAACCATAAACCAAGTGACCAAAATCCTCTAAGTTGACAAAACTCGACCCTGCATAGTTGCGTTCATCCCCCAAAATGCGATCGAGTTCTAAAGGATGACCGATGCTTTCGTGTATTTGTAACATCATTTGATCGGGAGACAGGACTAAAGTGGTGGTGGTGCTGGGACAGTCTGGTGCTGATAACAATTCTACGGCCTGATTACCAATGGTTTCGGCACGACGTAACACTTCTCCTTCTTCAAAGACTTCCATTCCCCCTTGATAAGATCGAGCCATCATACCATTATCGGTACGTTTTTGAATAATATTGCCCTCTTGTGCTGTGGCGATATACGCTGTACTAATTAAAAGGAATTTTTGATAAGTATCGGAACCATTACTACTGACGAGTTGAATTTCTGTTTCTAAAATACGGGCCATCGCAGTGGTACTGACTACCTGCTCATTAACTTTGAGGGTTTCATTCACTTTGACAAGTAGATCATTAATATCCTTGGGACTGAGAACTTCCAGGGGTTTCAAGTAGGGAGAATGATAGTTTCCCACCGCTTTCGGTCGTTGTTCGATGGTGAAGGGATATATTGCCCAATCTGCTGCGTTTATAGCTTGTTCGTAGGCAATTTTAGCAGCTATCTGTATGTTTTCTGGAGTCAGATGATTGGTAGCACAATAACCAAACTGTCCTTTTGCTAAGACTTCCACCATCACCCCTTTGCTTTGAGTACGTCCGTTACTTTGGGGTTTACCATCTCTAACATAGCGTAACGTAGAAGTCTCAGTGACTTGTCGTAACCCGATCCAATCTGCGGGTACATCTATTTTATCTAACAGAGTTTCTAAGGATTCGGTCATTGATTTTAATAACAGCAATTTTTTGAGTTAAATTCGTATTATAACGTTTTTTATTATAAACTTCAGATTCTCAAATACTGGTTAGAGTGATAATTTGGCAAGGGAATATACATTTCTGGTGCAAATTTTTGTTTTATGCTAGGTTATAGTAGAAAATTTTTGAATTTAAGTGAGGAATAAAGATTTTGATTTATATTAAACCATTGATTTTTAATGTCTTAGTTCTGGGCGGTTTGTTAGCATCTAATTCAGTTTTAGCTCAATCAGTTATTGATTTTGAAGACTTACCACTTGCTCCTGAATCTTTCAATAATGGTTCGGACGGTTCTGGTGGTTTCACTAGCAGAGGGGCTTTTTTCAATAATAATTTCAATTCAGATTTTAATTCTTGGTCTGGTTGGTCTTATTCAAATACAACTGATACAACAACTCCTGGATTTGTTAATCAGTTTAGTGCTTTCACTGGGGAAGGTTTTGGGGGTTCAAGTAATTATGGTGTTGCTTTTAGCTTTAATCCAGGAGATTCTCGTATTATTTTGCCGGAGCGAACTACTCCACTTTCAATGCAAATTACTAATACAACTTATGCTGCTTTATCAATGCTAAATGGCGATCAATTTGGAAAAGTTTTTGGAGGACAAACTGGCGACGATCCTGACTTCTTTCTTCTAACTATTACAGGATTAAATGCCTCAGATGAAGTCATCGGAACGATTGATTTCTACTTAGCAGACTACCGATTTTCTGACAATTCTCAAGACTTTATTGTGGACACATGGAATGAAGTGGATTTGACTAATTTGAAAGGAGCAACAAGTTTATCTTTTGCTTTAACGTCATCCGATTTAGGAACTTTTGGTATAAATACTCCGGCTTATTTTGCTGTAGATAATTTAGTTGTATCTTCTGTCCCTGAATCAACTTCAATACTAAGTTTACTAGGCCTAGCAACTGTTGGTACAGTTTCATCGATTTTCCAGAAAAAAAAGTGATAAAATGACATTTCGTAACTGAACATCTTTTCTATGATTATAGTTAGAAAAGATGTTTTTTAACTAATTAAGCCGCAAGAAATACCCGATTGAGCAAGGAAGCTCGCGGAGGTTTCCTCCGCAAGAGCAGGTCTTGCTTGAAGACCGAAAATCGAGGGATGAAAGCCAAGGCAGTCAGCAAGAGGCTATGAATGGGAGACAAAACCTAATCAATATTTACTCCTGATGGCATTGGGAGTCTGCCTCGGTGATAGCAAACTATTACGCCAGTTAGTACCGCGAAAGTGAGTGAAACCTGGGTTGGCTGAGTAAGACCAACATCAGGACTTGTCTTGTGGAGGCTTCGGCCATTGAAAGAGGAAGCCCCAAACTAAGCGTAGCGGAGGAAAGTGGCTATGTCACTGTCAATACTTATAAAGTATCCATTGTTTAACTATATTTTTTAAAAGCTAACGTCACATTATGGCCACCAAACCCAAAGGAGTTGGATAAAGCAACATTAATGGTTAGAGGACGACTCTTGTAGGGTACATAGTCGAGATCACATTCAGGATCAGGGTTATCCAGATTAAGAGTGGGGGGAATCTGTTCATTAGCGATCGCCATAACAGTGGCCACTGCTTCAACTCCTCCTGAACCCCCTAATAAATGACCAGTCATGGACTTTGTTGAACTAATAGCGATTTGATACGCGCGATCGCCTAAAGCCTTTTTAATGGCTTTGGTTTCTGTGACATCGTTAGCTGCGGTACTGGTCCCATGAGCATTAATATAACTAACTGCTTCGGGAGAAATGTCTCCATCTTTGAGAGCGAGTTCCATCGCACGGGTTGCACCACGACCACCAGGAACCGGTGCGGTCATATGATAGGCATCACAAGTCATGGCATAACCCACCATTTCCCCATAAATTTTAGCTCCTCGTTCGAGGGCTTGTTCTAATTCTTCTAATATTAATATTCCTGCCCCTTCTCCCATAACAAAACCATCTCGATCCTTATCAAAAGGACGGCTTGCTTTTTCTGGTTCATCATTACGGGTTGACAAAGCTCTGGCTGCAGCAAAACCCGCTAAGGAGAGGGGAGTAACGGCCGCTTCGCTCCCTCCGCAAATCATAACCTTGGCGTAACCTTGTTGGATCAAACGAAAGGCATCCCCAATCGCATTTGATCCCGAAGCACAGGCAGTCACAGTACAATTATTGGGTCCTTTTGCTCCTGTGTGAATAGCCGTTAATCCTGAGGCCATATTGCCGATCATCATGGGAATCATAAAAGGACTACAGCGACCGGGACCCCGATTTAAGTAATTGGTTTGTTGGTCTTCGAGGACTTTAATCCCTCCCACCCCTGAACCAATAATGACCCCAACCTCATCGGCATTAGTGTCGTTAATCACCAATTTTGAATCGGCTAAGGCTTGTAAGCTGGCTGATACAGCAAATTGAGTGAAACGATCCATCCGTTTAGCTTCTTTGCGCTCTAAGTAGTCATGAGGGTCAAATCCTTTCACCTCTGCGGCAATGCGACAAGCGTGTTGAGACGGGTCAAAATGAGTAATTTTTGCGATTCCAGTTTTGCCACTAATCAAACCTTCCCAATAATCGGTTAAGGTATTGCCGATGGGGGTGATCGCCCCTAACCCTGTTACAACGACTCGCTTTAATTGTGAATTTGTCATGATTTTCCCTGATTAAACGATGGATCTACCTCGCACTACTATCGCTTTGCTCAAATTAACACTCCCTCGCATTTAAAATTCGGGGGATTCTTCCTTCATAGACCTATCTTGCTATTAGAGGACGAACCAGCAATAATAATTGAATTGCCATCAGACTTATCCCCATATTTGGAACATAGGGGAACCTGCTCCTCAGCTTTTCTCGGTCAGAAACAGGAATTGACACTCCCTCGCGTTTAGAATGCGGGGGATTCTTCCTTCATAGACTTATCCTTCATAGACTTATCTTGCTATTGCAGGACGAACTAACAATAGTAGGGGACAAATCTCCAGAAGCGTTCGGATCTAAGATCCAGGTTCCTACATGACCTGTAGTCCCCCAGGCTCAATTAAGAATAGTCAGTCATTAAGGTTTAATGATGATTTCCTGTTCCTAAATGGAGAAATAGGGCTGAAAATTACCGCTATTACTTTAATTTTAGCGTATTTCAATTAGGGACGAGATACAATCACTAATTTCCACTTCTGACTTCATAAAAGTGGGGAGGTATAATGGCAAGAAAATAATAAATTCCTTTTAGAGATTTTATTAGTCTCCTGGGTTGATTTTTTCGGCAATATGGTCTACTGCTGCCTGTACCGTCCCAATCCCTTCAGCCGCGTCATCAGGAATTTCGATATCAAACTCCTCTTCTAAAGCCATGACTAATTCTACAGTGTCCAAAGAATCGGCACCGAGATCATTGGCAAAACTTGACTCAGGTTTAACGGTGTCTTTATCAACTTCTAGTTGGTCAGCAACGATGGATTGTACTTTGTCAAATATTTCTTGGTTCATTAATCTTTAAAGTGACCGCTAATGATCCCCCCGGAATCACCGTTATGGGGAGGAAATGGGGCGGAGTTTACCATTTCCTAGAATTGATTTTACTGTTATTTTTGTAGGCAGCATTATTCATATTAGTCTAAGATTGCTCTTTTTAAAAGACTACCAAACAGGGAGTCTCAACCTCTCCCTTTCCTATTGTCACCTATACGTTATGCCTACGATAAGCTCCGATCAATTCTTGAAAAAGTAGCTTAACAAGCTTGTCCCCTGCTCTAGCCTTACCCCATTGTTTTGATGCACAATTCTATCACAAGGAAACCCATGGGAAAAACTATTTGGTTCTACTGAAGCTTTAGAGATCAAAAATCACTTCTTATCGCTAAAGGTTTCTAATTCTCAGGGCATTAGCTTAAAATAAATACAAGAATATGTAAACTTTCGTAACTGAATCACTAGGTGTGACTAACCGCATGATCTCAACCACCTCTTTCTTTTCCCCTGTAGAAGACGACTTACGCCTTTTGACAGACAATCTCAAACGCTTAGTAGGGGCGCGTCATCCCATTCTTGGGGCAGCGGCCGAACATTTATTTGATGCCGGCGGTAAACGGATTCGACCGGCCATTGTCTTATTAGTATCGCGAGGTACGATGTTAGATAGAGAGATAACCCCTCGTCATCGCAGACTTGCAGAAATCACTGAGATGATTCATACTGCGAGTTTAGTCCATGATGATGTGGTGGATGAAGCCGCCTTAAGACGCAACGTTCCCACGGTTAATAGTTTGTTTGACAACCGTATTGCCGTGTTAGCGGGGGATTTTTTATTTGCTCAATCTTCTTGGTATTTAGCTAATCTAGATAATTTAGAAGTCGTTAAGTTACTCTCAGAAGTCATTCGTGATTTTGCTGAAGGAGAGATTTTTCAAGGAATCAATCGTTTTGATACCAGTTTGACTTTGGATGCTTATTTAGACAAAAGCTACTACAAAACCGCTTCTTTAATAGCTAATAGTGCCAAATCTGCTGCTATTTTAAGCGAGGCTTCTCCTGAGGTTATCGA
Organism: Crocosphaera sp.; assembly: GCA_051439445.1. Lineage (GTDB taxonomy): Bacteria > Cyanobacteriota > Cyanobacteriia > Cyanobacteriales > Microcystaceae > Crocosphaera. The sequence continues at coordinate 5,344 of JBFRWG010000076.1, read as the reverse complement.
TAGTCTTTATAACTATGGAAGATACTTAGGATTGGCTTTTCAAATTGTTGATGACATCCTTGATTTTACCTCACCAACAGAAGTCTTAGGGAAGCCGGCTGGTTCAGATTTAATTAGTGGTAATATTACCGCCCCTGCTTTATTTGCTCTGGAAGAAACCCCCTATTTAGAGACATTGATTGAACGAAAGTTTAGTGAAGAGGGGGACATAGAAAAGGCTTTATCTATGATTAACGAAAGTCAAGGGATTGAGCGATCGCAGGAATTGGCTTCTTACCACGCCCAACTTGCCCTTAAACAGTTGGATTGTCTCAAAGCTTCTCAATATTGTCAGTCCTTAACGGATCTAGTTGACTATGTTTTGAGTCGTCTTTATTAAGGGTTTATTCATGACTTGTTTAAAAATTGTTTTGAAAAAATTAGGTTAATTAATAACTTTTTTTAACCGTCGCCTTGTCATGGGTTAAGAGTATTTGCTATTTTAAAAGAATTAGCTCTTATTTACTGAATCTTTTTTTTAATAGCAGTGTCTTACGCCCTTGACTTTGGTACCAGCAATACAGTAATCACCCGTGTCAACCCTGTGACACAACAACCTGAAATTATCAAACTTTCAGGGGTCTCCCAGCAACTGGAAAATAATCCTTCTTTAATTCCGAGTGTACTCTATGTTGAGAATGCTATGGATTCTAGGGTTTTAGTGGGTCAAACTGTGGGCGATCGGGGTTTAGATTTATCCAATAATCCGAGATTTTTTCGACAGTTTAAACGGGGAATAGGTGCTAATATACAAGGTTTTTTACCAGAGTTAGACGAAACTTATGTGACCTTTGAAAAGGTAGGGGAATGGTTTTTGAATACCATTATTGAACAGTTAAGAAATGAATCAGCAAATCCTTTAGATTCGATCGTTTTAACGGTTCCAGTGGATAGTTTTGAAACCTATCGTCATTGGTTAGGTAACGTTTGTCAAGGGTGGAATATTGACCAGGTGAGATTATTAGATGAACCGACGGCTGCTGCTTTAGGTTATGGAACAATGGAAGATGAATTATTATTAGTATTAGATTTTGGTGGGGGAACCGTTGATTTATCTTTGGTTAAATTAGCTTCAGAAAATATCCAAAAAAATCAAGGGTTTATTTTAAAATGGGGTCAAAAGTTTTTAGGAGAGAGTAAGAGTCAAAAACCCAAAATTGCCCGTGTTTTAGCAAAAGCTGGAGCCAACTTAGGGGGTTCAGATATTGATAATTGGTTGATTAATTATTTTTCAAAAACACAAAATATTCCTATTTCTTCCTTAACTTTAAGGTTAGCAGAACGGTTGAAAATCAAGTTATCGTCTCAACCCAAAGCTAACGAAGTTTATTTTAATGATGAAACCTTAGATAGTTATGAATTAGGGTTAGATCGATACGGGTTTGAAAGTATCTTAAAAGAAGAACAATTTTTTGATAAGTTAGATGAGTTAATGACTCAAGTTTTGCAACAAGCAAGACGCAATGGTATTGAAAAAAAAGATATTGATGGTATCTTATTAGTAGGAGGAACGGTACAAATTCCTGCGGTACAAACTTGGGTAAAACAATACTTTGATGAATCAAAAATTAAATGCGATCGCCCGTTTTCTGCTATTGCGGAAGGTGCGTTAAAATTAGCCCAAGGATTTGAAGTCAAGGACTTCTTGTATCATAGTTATGGTATACGATATTGGAACCGTCGTAAAAAGTGTCATAGTTGGCATTCTATCATTAAATCAGGGCAATCTTACCCCATGAATGAACCTATAGAAATTAAGTTAGGTGCATCTATTGAAAATCAACCCAGTATTGAGTTAATTATGGGAGAATTGGGGGCAGAAATCGGTGGAACGGAAGTGTATTTTGATGGGGATAGATTAGTGACTCGTTCTTTAGGAAATGAGCAAACTAATGTCCAACCTTTAAATGATCGAGATGGGGCGAGAACTTTGGCAACATTAGAGCCTTTAGGAATGCCTGGAAGTGATAGAATTAAGTTAAAATTTTGGGTGGATGAACAGCGATTTTTGAGGGTAACCGTTGAAGATTTATTGACAGAAAATAGTTTAGTTGAAAATCAAATTGTAGCAGAATTAAGCTAGGATTTAAAATCACACTGACAAATGGTAAATATATCTATAGATGTCGGGAGCGGGTAAGGTTCGAGAGTCACATCTCTCCCCTCCCCTAATAGCAGTTTTCAATTGGGTGTATCAATATTTAGGTGGAGTGAGTGTGGGAAGTGTAGAAGGGGTCGGGAATGTGGGGGGATTTTTATTGAAATCGTTAGTCTATTGATATGAAAATTGCTATAGCGTTTCTCACTGTCATGAGGTACACTCATGTTTTCTCCCCGAACTCCGAACTCCGAACTCCGAACTCCCAAAACTAAAAAATTTTGTACCTCACAAGTATGGGAACTGCTATATAAGAGCCTTGTGTAACTATTTCTAATCACGCGGTTCAAGCAAGCTACCTTGCCATATTTTAATGCGAAATTCTCTCACTATTAAACGTTGAGCATAGTCTCTAATATTAAAACTAAGACAGAATTGAACCTAATAGCCATCAGTGCGGCGGACTAATCTAACTCATTTAATTTGGTCAATTGGATAAAAGTTGAAGTCTCTAGTTTCTTTTAGCTTAATTATTATGCAGCAATAAATATGCTTAAAAAGGGGCTGATATATTTGAGAAACTCTATCAACAGTAGTATGGAGCATACATAAACCGACCTAAATGCCTGGAAAGAGTCTAGTCTCTGGATTCTCAATGTCTCCATTCAGAATTTAATCTGTCTCATTGAGCAAGGAATCTTGAGTAGTGATATACAGAAAATCCCCCTCTAGAATCTCTGATTTAGTAGGGGAGTATTTTGAACAGTTGACTTGATTTACTGGAGTTTAGTTGAGCTACTTCCCGAAACAATATATACTCAAAAATGTAGAGAAAAATTGCACAGAGGCTACGTTTATGAGTCAACCTGTCGTTGCTGATACTAAACCAATGGTTCTTGACTTAGAACCTGGAGATTATTATTGGTGTAGCTGTGGTCAATCCACAAAACAACCCTATTGTGATGGTTCTCATCAGGGTTCAGAGTTCACCCCTGTGAAATTCACCCTTTCCGAAGCTAAAAAAGTTGCTCTTTGTCTTTGTAAAAACAGTAAGGACGTGCCATACTGTGATGGTTCTCACAGTCAACTGTAGGAACTGTTTTAAGAGAAAATCTAATTAATTTTCAAGTTAATAGTTAATGGTGTATCATTTTTCGCTATTAACTATTTATTCTTTTTAATCATTGGTGAAAGTTATTGGGCTTAATCGTATTAGCCTCTACAGTCCTACTTTTTATCATCCTGCGATACAATTTTTTCAGTTAATATCAGTCTAGCGACAATGAACCCGACAATCGCAATCAAAAGGATAATAACAGTTTCTAAATTATCAAATAAATGTATCAGTCCATAAAAACAACATAAACTAATAATTAATCTCAGGATAAAACTACCAAGCATTAAACGATAAGGATGACTGGTTTGAGGAAGTTTTTTTAAGGTTAACCATAATCCTCCGAAATATCCTAAACCAATACCAAAACCTAACCCGAATATAAATAGAATTTTCCATAAAGATAAGGATAAATTTAGCAGGAATAAATGCTCAGGAATAGAAAGGATTAACTTCATGAATTTTTATCCATCGGATCATATAACATTTTTTAAAGGTTATAGGGATCAACTTCTGTTGACCCCTACAATCTTTAAAAAATGCGATTATAATAAGAGTGTCAAGATACAACATTAGCACCATACCTAACTGACTTGTATAATAGCAGATACAACTCAGCCTAAATCAAATTGATCAAGAAATTTTCTCACAGAGGTAATTGATCAATTATCTCTAGGAAAAACAAAAATAATAGAGAGGAAAATAATCACCAATGATCTTAACACCCGATGAAATTATTTTTTGGCAATGGGGAGTTATTTCTATTAATGCAACCCTAGTTTTTACTTGGTTAATCATGATTTTATTGGTTATTATTTCTTGGTTAGTCACCCGTAACCTTTCTAGTTCCCATCGTTTATCAAAACAGCAGAATATTCTAGAAGTGATTGTGATGGGAATAAATAAACAAATTGAAGAAATTAGTCAACAAAAACCAGAACCTTATTTACCTTTTGTAGGAACATTGTTTATTTTTATTGCTGTTTCTAACTTACTCACTATTATTCCAGGTTATCAACCTCCTACAGGTTCCTTATCCACCACTGCTGCGTTAGCAATCTGTGTCTTTTTTGCTATTCCTTGGTATGGAATTTCTCGACAAGGATTTTTTAATTACTTTAAAAAATACTATCTTTCCCCTACCCCCATGATGTTACCGTTTAATATTATTGGACGTTTTTCTAATACCTTATCCTTAGCAGTGCGTTTGTTTGGTAATGTTATGAGTGGTACAATGATTGCAGGAATATTGTTATCTGTTGCTCCTTTATTTTTTCCTATTATCATGCAAGCAATGGGTTTATTAACGGGATTAATTCAAGCTTATATTTTTGCTATCTTAGCAATGGTATTTATTGCAGCAGCTACCCAACAACAAGAAACAACAGGAGAGAAAAAAAATGGATAATATTGGTTTAATTGGCGCAGCTTCTATTGTGGTATCAGGACTTACCATTGCTATTGGTTCTATAGGACCTGCATTAGGGGAAGGAAGAGCAGTAGCACAAGCGTTATCAGCTTTGGCACAACAACCAGATGAAGCTAACACGATTATTCGTACTTTATTTGTGGGTATGGCCTTAGTTGAATCAACCGCAATTTACTGTTTTGTTATTACTTTAATTCTGATTTTTGCGAATCCTTTCTGGAACTATGTTATTAGCAATACAGGCGGTTAATTCTATCAAAACAAAAGAAAAAATTATCTAACCAATCAATTTACTTGATCAACTCATTTAATTAGTTAGATTTTTAGATTATGGATATAAAGCAATCAAAAACCGGACATCATGGAAGAAAAAGCGATTAAGTTACCCTTCCTTTTGTTATTTTCATCCCCTACAAAAACCAAGATTTCAGGAAACTTAGTATAACTAATCTTCCGCTCCCGAATAATAGTCTTAACCTTTGTTTTTGGGTTTGAACTATTAGCAACGAGTAAGGAAGATGGGAAGAGAAACAAATAGGCGTAAATATAGGGTTCGTGCAACCAGGGGCAATCAATTCAAAAATACTAATTAAAAGCCCATTTTTTAGCCTTCATCGATAAGAAATTCTAATACTAAACTTTGCCTAGTTTGTTTCTATTTAGG
>JBFRWG010000075.1:0-8783 GCA_051439445.1 Crocosphaera sp. | reverse complement strand
TCTTCTGCCATTTCGATGGCCGGCAGTTTTGCCCCGATTAATTCTACATTGTACTCATCCAAAACGCCACTTTTTGCCAAGGACACCGCAACATTGAGGGCCGTTTGTCCTCCCATTGTGGGTAATAACGCATCTGTCCGTTCTTTGGCAATGACCTTTTCTACCATATCGGGGGTGAGGGGTTCGATATAGGTACGGTTAGCCATTTCGGGATCGGTCATAATAGAAGCAGGGTTAGAGTTGACCAATACTACCTCATAACCTTCTTCTCGTAGTGCTTTACAGGCTTGAGTACCAGAATAGTCGAATTCGCAAGCTTGGCCAATAACAATGGGGCCTGCACCCAAAATTAAGATTTTCTTTAGGTCGTTGCGGCGTGGCATAAGCGTATTTGTAGAGTTAGATAGAATAAACCGAATTTATTGTATAGTCTGTCTTTCGCTTTCTTGCTGCAATCTAATCCTTTATTTAGGTTTAAGGGTTGTAGGGCCATAATATATTATGTCTTCAGAACAAATTAGCTGTTGAAACTTTTTTGTATTTTTTGTTTCTCTTAAGTTATTGTTTGTTTTAAAAAATAGGATTAATTTGAAATTATGGACTTTGTTGGCATTTTAGTGATTCTTGTCCCCATTATTTTAAGCATATTTTTTTTCAAAGATGACCCCTTCTTTGCTATATATTTCCTAGTATTTGCTTAAGCTATAGGTAAGAAAATATAATTAAATATAATAACTAAATTAATTGTCATTTTATTCTTCCAAAGAGCATTTAAAACTATTATCAAAAGGAAGCCAAAATTAAAACTTAAATAAGTTAATTATAAGAAGATTACCTTATCTCAGTAACATCTAACATCATAAATCAATATTATGTTAAACGAAAACAAGACTTCATATTAAAACGTTTAGAAAAGCTAAAATCTGAACCAGAAAAACAAGATAAAGCATTAACATTAGATTTGATTATTTACCGTAAATAATGAGAGGAGTAAACAGTGAATTGGTTTAGAGATAGAATGACAAATTTTCGTTTAACAGGTTCACAAGAAAACCATAGTTTAGAACAAGAAATTGAGCAAAAAGCTTATGAACTTTGGGAGGAAGCAGGAAGACCAGAAGAAACTTTTGATTATTATTATAAAAAAGCACAATTAGAACAAGAAATTAAACCTACTGCTTATTTACTTTGGGAAGAATCAGGAAAAGCAAAAGGAGAGTTTCACAATTATTTGAAACAAGCAGAAATAGAAATAGAAATTAGGTTAATGACTTATTTACTCTGGAAGAAAGATGGACAACCAGAAGATAAATATGAATATTATGAAGATTATTATTGGGAAAAAGCGAAGTCAAAAGTTAAGTTTAAACGCTTGCCAATTATTTATAAACCCTTTTATTTTTTTGTTGGCAAACCTTACTATTTTTTAGAGAAGAAAGTCTTAGAACCAGGGTTAGCATGGACAGACAAACAAGCATTTTTTGATATTATAGGAAGACTGGGAAATTTAGCCATTGTTATTGGAGTCATTAGTTTTATTTTTACAGAAGATTACCGTCGTAATGCTGAAGTTTTTTCTGCTTGGCAAACTATTACCAGTGCCGAAGGACAATCAGGAAGTGGAGGAAGAATTAAAGCATTAGAATTTCTCAATTCTCGACCATTAAGATTGCCATTAATAGGGTTTAGTAAAGAATATTGGTACTGGGATAAATGGAATAATCAATGTAAGAGAACATGGCGTTTAGGTTATCGGTTTCCAAGACAAAGTTTAAGGGGTTTATCTGCACCGAAAGCTTATCTTTCTAAGATTAAATTATGTGGAGCTAATTTAGGAAGTGCTAATCTAGAAGATGCTGATTTATTGTTTGCTAATCTACAAAATGCTAAGTTACCAGGAGCTAATCTAGAAGATGCTGATTTATTTAAAGCTAATCTACAAAATGCTTATTTATTTAAAGCTAATCTACAAAATGCTTATTTATTTGAAGCTAATCTAGAAGATGCTGATTTATTGTTTGCTAATCTAGAAGATGCTGATTTATTGTTTGCTAATCTACAAAATGCTAATTTAGCAGGAGCTAATCTAGAAGATGCTAAATTAGCAGGAGCTAATCTACAAAATGCAAGATATACTGATTTAAAATCAACTTTGTGGTGGTGTTTACAAGGTAGTTGTTCAACAATTTTTCCTGATGGTTTTGAGCCCAAAAAAGCAGGAATGATTTTAATGAGAACTCAGGAAGATTATGAAAAATGGAAAGAATCTCGTCAAAAATAATCACCTTATTAAAGTAGGGTGGGCAAAATTTAATAAATTAACAATCTTATCTAAAATTATAGTAATTTGCCCACCAAATAACATTTATAATACAATTTATAATTATTTTTTCTTTGATTTAGGAATTAAATTAATTAAAGTTCGCAGTGCATGATTAACAGATTCAGAATCAGGAAAATACGCCTTAACATCAGGATCTAAGATAATTGGACCTTCTTCTAAAACAAAGTTTTGAACAACTTTTGTCCCATATTCTTTATTGATAGTTCCATTATGTCTTTGTCGATAAGCTTCATAATGTTTTCCTCTTACTCCCTCACTAAAATAATACTCAGGTAACATTTCATCATCAAGATTATTGTTTAAGTTTGGAGCATTATTGTTCATAGATTCTCCTTTCTAATAGGGTTGCTTTACGACAATTAATAATTCTAATTTTGTTTTGACGTTCGGTATAAACCACAACAAGAATACGATAATTTGCTGATTATTTTATTTACTATATTTTTTTCTTTTGCTTTGGTAATCTAAGTCACAAAAACAATTAAAACAATCTAAATTTTTTGAAAAGGGTTATAAACTTTTATAATTAATTAATGATTTATCCTTGATTTATCATCATTTTTCTTTTACCTTTAAGCTGTATTTGATTTAGGACATTCCCAATGGCTAAAGATTGCTTAGAAGCACTTGAAAATCCTCTAGAATCCACAGGAGAAATACAAGGACTTAATGATAGAAGAGAAGAAGAAATTGTCTTTCATACCAATCAAATTGTCCATTATTTGGAAAGTGCAATTGATAAATTTCAAGAGGGGACAGATACATCTTTTGAATGCTCTAAAATTGAAGAAAATTTGCAATCATTAAACAAAGGAATAGATGCAAACTGGAAAAAAAATCGAGAATCTCAATACCAGAAGATACTACATACTGCGTTTGGAACGAAACGAATACTATCAGAAATCTGTTTTGGAGTATCAATCAACAAAGAAGATAACTTGACACAACAAGGGACTAATAAGTTTCAAAGTCATCTTTTGAAAATCAAAAATAATAGCAACAAGCTAAAACTATTATCTGAAAATTTTGCTGCTTAATGCTATAGCAATACTAAGCAAGATGATCAAATGAATGTAAGGTGGGTATTGCCCACCTTACCATGTTTTGTCATTCTAATTGGTTTAAGAAACTGTCGGTAAAGTAAATCTTAAGGAAATTATAGTGGATTATTTCAACTAAAATGGTGGGTTAGGACGGATTGTTATATTCTTGTGATAACTTAATATGATCGCCGTCTAACCCACCCTACTGTAATGGACGCTTATCATTTGAACTAGAGAGTAGAAAACTCCCCTAAAATCTTAACCTCTGGTTCCAATAACAAAGACCAGTGAGTCTGAACTTTTTCTTGCACATGATGAATGAGACGAAAAATATCTTCGGCTTTCGCCTGACCACAATTTAAAATAAAATTAGCATGACGATGGGAAACTTCCGCATCTCCCACACGATAGCCCTTTAATCCTAACTGTTCAATCAACCATCCTGCAGCATAGGGAGCAGGATTACGGAAAACACTACCACAACTCGGTTTATCATAGGGTTGAGAACTTTTACGCTTCCAAAGGTTATTTTGGGTTGTGGTGGTCACTTCCTCGCGGGTAAACCCAGGGTGCAGTTGAAACGTCGCTTCAATGACCAATCTTTGCCCCCCTTGCAGTGCAGAGGTGCGATAACTATACTTCAACTCTTCAGGGGTTAACGTTTCCACTTGACCATTTGGGGAAACCACCACCGCACTCACTAAAGAGTCTGCCGCACATTGATTATGGGCCCCCGCATTCATCACCACGGCACCGCCAACGGTTCCTGGGATACCTACTGCCCATTCTAAGCCACGCCAGCCCCGTTTTGCTGCTTGCCAAGCTACACTAACGATGGGTTGTCCTGCTGCCACAGTAATCAGTCCTGTTTCCTCATCAAAACGACGATGACGTAGATAACGGGTACTTAGCACTAACCCTGCAATACCCCGATCGCTAATTAAAAGATTCGATCCCGCACCCAACAACATCAAAGGGATATCTTGTTTTTGAAACCATTCAAAGGTAGCTTGTAACTCATCCCAGTTGTGGGGGGCCGCATACCATTGGGCCTTTCCCCCCACCCGATAAGAGGTATGGGGAGACAGGGAAACATTGGGATAGATTTTGGCTGGAGTTCCTGAGAGTTCAATGGGGTTCGATGAAGGGTAAAAAGCAGTGGTCATGGCTATTTCGACTCAATGAGGGTAATCTGAGAAAGACGACTATGGGGTGAGGAGATTGTTCCAAATTTTTGGCAAAAATTCGGTATAATTGTCTATTTTGTAGCTTATGATGCTTTTTTCAGCCCTTGAACACTCAAATTTGTCGGCAAGGGCCGAGTATCACTTAATTAAGCTGCTTGATATTGGGAGATAACTTGAGGAATAATCTGATTAAGATTGCCAGCACCTAAAAACAACACTAAATCTCCAGGGTTGAGCAAACTGGGTAAGGCTTCATTCAAGGCGTTTAGGGATGGTTCATAAATCACTTGAGTATGATTATGTTTTACCGCATGGGCCAAATCTTCACCACTGATGTTGTGCAGGTTTACCTCTCCGGCACTGTAGATGTCGGTCAAAATGACCACATCCGCATGATTAAAACAAGCGGAAAATTCTTTTAAAAAGGTGGCTGTGCGACTATAGCGATGGGGTTGAAAAATAGCAACCACACGGGAAATGTTCTCTCCATCGACTTTAGAACGAGCCGCCGACAAAGTAGCTTCAATTTCGCTAGGATGATGGGCATAATCATCAATAAAGGTAATGCCGTTACAATGGCCACGATTTTCAAAGCGTCGTTTTGCCCCAGCAAAAGTGAGAAGCGCATCGGCAATAATAGAAAATTCTAAGCCTAACTTTCTGCCCAGAGCGATCGCAGCTAAAGAGTTACTGACATTGTGGTTACCAGGGATAGTTAAGCGCATTTCCCCTAAATACTGGCCTTTTTCCCAGACTTGGGCCGTTGTTCCCTGAGCATTGCTGATGAGATTCTTGACAGTATAATCAGCCCCTTTGCTGGGATCTAAGCTGTAGGTAATGGCAGGGGTTAACTGAGTGGCTACCGTTTCACAGTCGAGACAACCAATTAAAATATCGCATTGTGTCTCAAAAACTTGAAAGGTTTTGACCACATCATCGAGGGTTTGATAATGATCGGGATGATCCAGTTCGATATTGGTGACAATACCAATGTTAGGATAATGTTTAGTGAGAGAGCCATCGGACTCATCCGCTTCAGCCACCAGATAGCCGCCTTTTGCCCCAATACGAGCATTGCCTTCCCAAGCATCCACTTCTCCCCCAACAATAATTGTGGGATCAACCCCGGCTTTGAGCAACATATAGCCAATTAAACTGCTGGTGGTGGTTTTGCCGTGAGTTCCTGCCACAGCAATGCTTTGATAGTCTCGAATCAAAGCGGCTAAGACATCGGAACGGTGAAAAATAGGACAACCTTTCTTTTTTGCTGCCGCATACTCAGAGTTATTATGGCCGATGGCCGTTGAACAGATAACTTGTGGCAGGGTTTCTTGATTGGTCTGATAAAACCCTCTCTGGTGATCCTTAAAAGATGCTCCATTGCCGTTGCTAGTCACAGAAACAGTTTCTAGGACTCGTTCTGGACTGGGACTAAACAATTCTAAGTTGGTTGCTTCTTGACGGCTAAAAATGTGCGCCCCAACCCCTTGTAATCGTTCTGTAATATGGGTTGAACGCAAATCAGACCCAGATACGGGTAATTGTCGTTTAGCTAACACATAGGCTAAGGCAGACATTCCGATGCCACCAATGCCAATAAAATGAAACGGCCGTCCACTAAAATCTACGGTTTTCACCATTCCTCTCCTCACACACCACACAACTAAAGTGAAATCAATGAATTATGATTTTACGAGCTATGATATCAAAAACTGATTGATTGGTCATTAAGACACTTACTTTCAGTATGTACCACATCACTCTATTGTGAACCAAATTTAGGTTAAAGAGTTCCCTGGTTGAGAGATTCGGACCTAGAAAAGATAGCAGTTTTCAATTGGGTGTATCAATATTTAGGTTGAGTGAGTGTGGGAAGTGTGTCTGGGGTTTTCATAAACCTAGACGCGCACGCTTACAGACTTCGTTTTAGTAAGGGTTGTAGGCTACTGGTTAAGTGGGACTTTCTCGCCCCAAATTAAGTAGGGGACAACGGCCGTTGACCCCTACTAAAAATAAGTAAAAATACTGGGGCGAGAAAGTCCAAGTCTGTCTAGTTTTGTCCTAATTTTTTCCAAGGGAATCTACTGGATGGATTAAGCTAGAGGACCACAACTATGAACAAGAAAATCAATCAGGCTAAGGGTGTATTGGCTAGTTTGGGGAAGATAGCTCGGCCTTGGTTAACAGGGTATCTTAGCGGTCTTAGAATCAAAAATGAAACAGTAGAACGACTTACCTTCTCTAAGGTAAAATAAAGTATCCAATCATAGATTAATTAGTTAGATTAGTAAAAAATCCATTAATAATAAAGCTTAATTCTCTTAACAATTCTAAATTTGTAGGGCAATAAATATGAGCAGTCTAGTTTTTATTCCTGCCTATAAGCTAGCGAGAATGATTCGTAACAAGACTGTCTCTACAAAAGAGATTCTTGAAGCATACCTAGAACAAATCAAAAAGCATAATCCTAAAATTAACGCCATTGCCACTTTAGATGAAAAAGCAGCCAGGCAAAGAGCATCTTTAGCTGATGAAGCCATAGCTAAAGGTGAAATCTGGGGAAAACTTCATGGTGTACCTATCACGATAAAAGATACCTTTGAAACATCAGGATTACTTACTACCGCAGGTTATAAACCTCTGAGAAATTACATCCCATCTCAAGATGCCACAGTTGTAGCTCGTCTACGTCAAGCTGGGGCAATTATTATTGGTAAGACAAATCCTGCGGAAATGGCAAGTGATTTTCAAAGTAGCAACGAGATTTTCGGGCGTGTCAACAATCCTTGGAATCTGGATTGTACCTCTGGCGGTAGTTCTGGAGGGAGCGCAGCAGCCATAGCGGCTGGTTTTTCGGCATTGGATTTGGGTAATGATTGTTCGGGTTCGACTCGACAACCAGCCCATTTTTGTGGTGTGTTTGCTTTAAAGCCTACAGATCGCCGTATCCCAACAACAGGACATATTCCTGAAGCTCCTGGAATGCCTAAATGTATCCGCCAATTAATGACTGTGGGTTCTTTTGCTCGTTCCCTTGAAGATTTACGATTATGTTTATCTTTAACAGTTGGAACAGATTCAAGACAGCCAGATACTCCACCGGTTCCTCTGGATCAACCTTTATCTAAGTCTATACAAGACTTACGAATTGCTTGGATGGATGGTTGGGATGAAATTCCTGTCGCTTCAGAGATTAAAGAGGCAATGAAAACAGTTGTTCGTCAACTTAGTCAGGTTAATGTTAACGTTGAACTTTGGAGACCTTTGCAGTTTGACTTAAAAGAAGCATTTCAAGTTTGTAATCAACTAACAGCACTTAATTTTGTTTATTCTCAACCAGCCGATTTTGAGACAGCAAAGAAAAGTTTGCCTGTCATGTTTAGAGAGGCAACTGAAGGAGAACAGGAACTAAGAAACCTTAGTAATTTAAGTCATTTCCTCCCCTCATTACTAAATCCAACTCTCAAACAATATTTTGAGCTATTAACACGGCGAGATTCCTTGATCTCTCAGATAGATGAAGCACTAAGCTCTTGGGATGTTTGGCTTTGTCCCGTTGCGATGACAACTGCATTTACCCATCGTCCTAAAGGTGCAGCTATTGAAATAGAAGGGCGAAAAGTTCCTTATTTTTTAGCGAATGGTGCTTATACAATGCTATTCAATTTAACAGGACATCCTGTAGTTGTAATTCCCATCGGACAAACTAAAAATGGATTACCCATTGGTATGCAAATTATCGGTAAAAGATGGAAAGAGATGGAATTATTGGCAATGGCTGAAGAAATAGAGAGAGTAGCTGGTAGTTTCAAACATCCTCCTGGCTATTGAAGTACAAAAAACTAAAATGAAAGAAAGTATCACAATAAAAAAATCAGGATAAGAAAAACGAGAAACGGTTTCAAGATTTAAACCTGACCCCAGGAGTAAAAGTCTTTCAAAAATATATTCAAGAAAGTGGAGTCTAGATGCAAGCCTCGATTGAGCGCGACAGCGAATCGAGGTAGTTGACTAAGATATTGAGTCTGTTGTTGAACGAGACAATCAGGGTTTGTGGACTGCTACAAAAAACTTCACTAAAGTTACCTAATCTTACTCATAAAGTGAGCTAGAATGAATTTATGAGTAATTTACTATCCATTTTTGAGTAACCATCCATTAAGTCCGAGAAGTTGTTATTATTAATAAAACGGAAGACTCAAGTTACTC
>JBFRWG010000074.1:0-12372 GCA_051439445.1 Crocosphaera sp. | reverse complement strand
ACAAACCTGTATTATGGTCAAGTTCCTACTGTGTAATTTCTACTGGTGGTGCGCCCGATGAAGTTATCAAGAAATATATTCAGAATCAAAAGTCTCCCCAGTAGATTCTGCCCTGGCGAGAAATCCCCCATTTTAGTTCCTCAATAGGGGATTTATAGCCAGGAAGAGGTTAAATGAAATGGAGCCGAGCAGAGTCGAACTGCTGTCCAGACTGGGTATTGACCTACCGCTCATTCACAGGTTTAGCCTTTTTTATCCTCAAGGCGGGAACCGTTCCTTATCCCGAACGGTGGGATGCACTGGTGTAGTCTTAGCTTAACAGCCAACCAGAGGTAGCTATTAAGGGCATCCGTTGGGGTTGGTACCTCTGAGTCCTTAACGGAGTCAGATCAGAGGTAAGCGACTCTATGAGAGAGTTCTACGCAGCAGCTACTGCTACGCGCTTGAAGCTGACGATGTTATTCGCAGTTACTATTTTTTTGAGCCTTGTATTTCCGAGAGGAGACTCACTCTCGACCTGAATCACAGTTTGGATTTCGCCAACCTGTCGAAGCCGTTGCGGCCCCATGTAGTCTAATATTATTATAAACAGATTTTTTTATTTTAGCAACGTGACAAATCATTGAGTATCATAAACATTCAAGAGAAACATAGTCATATATAGTCAAATAACGCTAAATATGTTAAGTCTATTTTGATTCAACTAGAGCCTCCTTGACAAAAATTAATGACTCCCTTGAGTTGCTTAATGGTACAATTAAACCAAACTAACGATAGCCACCACTTACTTAATACTAAATTAATAGATAACTAGGGATTACCATAAAGATATTGACTTGATTATCATTCAATGACACAAGAGATTCCTTTACAAGTAAATTATGCTGAAGAAGATGAATTTCCTGAGAAAGTTTATAACTCTCCCACTCGTTTGTTGAGCAGTCATCAGACTAACTGGAATGGTATTTATCTCGAAGTTCATCAAACCCCCCCTTATGAAACACCAGAGTTTTCTGGGAACCAGCACGTTATTACCTTGTTTAGGCAACAATCTTATACTGAAGATGTCATCAGTAACCCTGTTCAAGGAGCAACTTTTCATGTCGGAGATATTTCCTTTGCACCATCTCAAACACTTCATAAATTTTGTTGGATGCAAACACTTGAACCGGTTCATTTAATGTTAGAACCTGACTTCGTGGCTCAAGTTGCTCACGAATTGATTGATCCCGACTGCATAACCTTGAAAAATTTCCATTTCATCTCTGATCCCCTCATCTATGAAATTGTAATTGCTATATTGAGACAATTAGAAACCAATACTTTTGATAGTAAATTATATGTAGAGTCAGCTGCTAGTTTTTTGAGCGTTCATCTTCTCAAACATTACTCAACTCACCCCAAGCGACATCGCTCTATTTTGGAGACAAAAAATAAACTAGCTAATCACAAAATAAATCAAGGAATCAACTATATTCAAGCTCATTTAACGGAAAATATTTCCTTAGAAACAATTGCCAATTATTTAGGCATTAGTCGTTATCATTTCTGCCGTATTTTTAAACAATCAGTAGGTTTAACTCCTCATCAATATATGATTCAACAACGAGTCGAAAAGGCAAAAATAATGTTACGAGAAGGAAAGCTGAGTATTAGTGATATTGCTTGTGCTTGTGGTTTCTCTCACCAAAGCCATTTTAATTATCATTTTAAAAAACTGACTGGTGTAACACCAAGAGAATTTATTTTAAAGATATAAATGTTTTAATCAACAAAAAATTGTGAACTTTTAATTCAAAAATATCAATAACTCGCAAAAACAGCAAGAACATGGAAGATTTCTATCAATAAGAAAAATTATTCTAGTCACTGTCAAACGTTAAGGTTTTGATGAAGAAGCGATGGAAGGTAATCCTCAAAGCTAGTCAACTCTCATAGCATCCGCTTCAAAATCATCAAAACCGACAAACAGGAGGTTAAGAGATGTTTGCACCCCGTTATCAAGCGGATACTAATTTTAGTTATGAAAGTGGCTGGACAAGTTTTGATAAGTATCCCCGTCAAGTAGCAGATGTTAATGGAGATGGCAGAGCTGATATTATTGGCTTTGGTTATGAGGGAGTTTATGTCGCTTTAGGTCAAATTGATGGGACTTTTGGTAACATTCAAAACGCTCATCCTAATTTCAGTCATGACGATAAAGAAGGATGGACTTGGCCAAGTTTTGATAAGTATCCCCGTCAAGTAGCAGATGTTAATGGAGATGGGAGAGCCGATATTATTGGCTTTGGTTATGAGGGAGTTTATGTCGCTTTAGGTCAAATTGATGGGACTTTTAGTGGCTTTAATATAGCCACCCAAAATTTTACCCATAGCACTGGTGGCTGGACAAGTTTTGATAAGTATCCCCGTCAAGTAGCAGATGTTAATGGAGATGGGAGAGCCGATATTGTTGGTTTTGGTCAGAATCAAGTTTATGTGGCTTTAGGCCAAGCTAATGGGACTTTTAGTTCGTATGTTGCAGTGTCTAATCAATTTCCCTTTAATAGTCAATCTTGGGGTTTTAATGAATATCCTGTCCAAGTCTCTGATGTCAATGGAGATGGGAGAGCGGATATCATTAACTTTGGCTTTGAAGGGGTTTCGGTCGCTTTATCCAATACACTAGAAATTGTTGGGAATGCTGAGAATAATTTACTTAACGGTGGTCAAAATAATGAAGTTATAAAAGGAGGTAGTTTTCCTGAAAGTGCCTTTATTCAAGGATTGCATAACTTAAGAGAAGCTGAAGTTAATTTAATCGGCTATGTGTGGACTGATTACGGAAAACGTCCCCTTGAAGACGTAAAAGCTGATACTGATTTATACAGGGACTATTATGACCTCAAAGGCATCTTTTTTGATGAGACTTCTAGTCAAGCAGATGATTTCTCTTACTACGAATCTTTGTACAACCACGTTACGAAAACTAGTCAATTCGATACGATAGTTTTTAATCATGGAACTCAACCTGATTTAGTTTATATTTCTGGTTTACCCAATGCGAACTCAGTTATTTTTGAAAATGACAAGGGTTGGACTCAACAAGATAAAAGTCCACCAAGCGGCTACAACTCCCATCAATTCTCAAGCCTAATGTATTCTGTGAATGATGTTGGGTTGATGAGAGATTATATCGACCTTGCTGTTGCTCGTAATTTTGACTATGTGTACGTTACGAATGATGGACTAGATGGTAATCCTTGGGACAGTTTGCCTTCCTATTGGCAACAAGAGGTTGATTATATTGAGTCTTTACCAGTTTCTAGTCAGCCAAATATTTTATTGCCTCTTTATTCTTCTCCTAATCTTTGGGATGAAGTAGCGACTGCTAGCACTAAAGTTCCGATTACAGCAATTATTAATCCTAATAATGGTCCACAGACGGGAAATGATACACTCAATGGCGGAACTGGGAATGATACCTTAATAGGTTATGATGGCAACGACAGCCTCAATGGGAACAGCGGACAAGATACTATCTTTGGAGGAAGTGGGGATGATACCCTTGATGGAGGAAGTGGAGATGATATTCTTGATGGAGGCTGGGGTAATCAGTACGGAATAAGTGACAATGATATACTCTATGGAGGAAGTGGTCATGATAGACTTATTGGTGGAACAGGTTCAGATATTTTAGTGGGAACCAGTAATCATTTTAGTCGTGACACTGACCTATTAACGGGAGGAAGCGGCGCAGATAAATTTGTCCTTAGTAATAATACCTTTGATTATCTAGGAAACGGCAATAATGGTTATGCCCGAATCATCGATTATAATTACTATGAAGGAGACCAAATTTTTGTTTCTGCTAATGCTCTCGGTAGTCTAAGTTTTGTCACCAAGCCTGGATACGATAACGTCCCTGGTGGTTATAATCCCTTAGATATTTGGATTTACCAAAATGGAGATTTGATTGGGATAGTTACAGATAGCACAAATATCGACCTCAATTATCAAGATTTATCTATTTCTGTTTAGAGTCTTCTTAATCTATTGACTTTGTAATGAATAATTCATTCATTACAAAGTTAATAAAATAAACTCGACAAATGCAACAGCCATTAGTAGAAAAAATTACACATTTAGCTGAAAAAGTAGGAGAATTAAACCTTAGAACTTATTAAATCCAGTTGTTATAATTAAGCTTATTATATTTAATAACTTTGTATGGGAATGTAATATGAAATTTGAAATTTCTAATCTAGGATACATTAAAAAAGCAGAAATTGAGTTAGGAGATTTAACGATTATCTGTGGTAAAAATAATACAGGTAAAACTTATGTTAATTATGCTATTTATGGATTTTTAAAAAGTTGTAAACATCAGCTAGACTTTGACACTAAAAATGATGTAAATAAGCTTTTACAACAAGGAGCTATAACAATAGATGTATCTGAGTATCAAAATAAATTTATTGATTCTATAGCTAAGTTTTCAATATTTTACTCTGAGTCTCTAGCCCAAGTTTTTAATGTTAATGAAAAATTATTACAAGAAGCTAATTTTGTTGCAAAAATAGATGATTTTTGTCTAAATTTTTTTAAAAATAATATTCTAGAAAAATTTTCAGTTTATCCTGGTAATCTAGAACATAAACTATCTTTGAAAATTAGTAATACTAAAATAAATAATATTTTAGAGATTCTTTTGTTAGTGAATGATTCAGAATTATATAACTCAGAAGTACATAATTTAGACCAAGACCAAAAAGAATTAATAAAATTGAATATTAAAACTTTAATTAATCGAACTTTAACCAAGATAATTGCAAAACAATACTTTCCTGATTCTTTTATTATTACCTCAGAAAGAACAGGATTTTCTTTATTTTATAAAGACCTTGATATTAGTAAAAACAATTTATTGGATTCAATAATGGCTGAAAAAGGAAAAAATGCACTTATATATATTGATAATATTCTTAATGATATTATTCCTAGATATTCTAGATATTCTCAACCAGTCCAAGATGAAATCAATTTTGTTAGAGACTTAGATACAATTAGTAAAAGAACAGGAGAATTAGCTAAAAATAATCCAGACATAATAGATTTATCAATAGACATCATAGGAGGTTATTATAGTGTAACAGATTATTCTATGTCTTTTAAATTTACAGAAGATAATAAACCGCAAGAAATACCATTATATTCAGCATCATCAACGGTTAAATCATTAATGAATTTATATTTTTATTTGAAACATCTTGCTAAACCAGGAGACATATTAATTATTGATGAACCAGAACTTAATTTACATCCCGAAAATCAAAGAAAACTAGCTAAACTGTTTACAAGATTAACAAAATGTGGTTTGAAATTATTAATGACAACCCATAGTGATTATTTAATCAAAGAATTGAATAACTTAATTGTCTTAAATAATGATTTTGAAAATAAATCAGAGTTAATGGATCAATATAAATATAGTAACGAAGATATTTTAGAGCCTGATAAAGTTAAGGTTTATATTGCAGAAAATAATACATTAAACCCTGCTGAAATTACACCATTAGGAATTGAAGTACCCACATTTGATGATCAAATTAAGAAAATGACGAACTTTTATGATGAGGTAACAGATAATTTAGATACTGCTTATGATTATTAATCATTTGAAAAAAATAATTAATAAAAAATATGAAATTCCTCTCATTCCTATTAATTCTAAAAATAATAGTGTAATCATCAAAGAAACTAAACCAGATGCAAAACTAAAAAGAGTAGAAATAACTGGTTTTTATTCAGAAAATACATACGCTTTTACCCTTGATAAAGATGAAAAACTAAAAACTATTTCTAAATATTTTGCTTCTTCAGAAGAAAATATAAATAAAGTTTGTGATGCAATAATATTTACCAATCTAAACCAAAAAGACTATGTTTTTTTCTGTGAACTTAAATCAGAAAAGCCTCAAGTAAAGGACTATATGGTACAATACCAAAATTCAACATTATTTATTGATTATTTGATAAATATCTTAAATAACTTCTATTTACAAGAATACCAGATAAAACCAATTAAAAAATATATATTATTTGATACTAAAAAACAGGAAGTTAAAAGAAATTTGAACAGAGATATGAAAATAGGGAAAACATTAATATCACCTAAAACTAAAGAATTTAATGGATTTAAACGTCCTATATATATGATTCACCGTCAATCTTTTAGAGATAATAATCCTGCTGATATTATCATGAGTATTAACTCTCTAAAAATGTAACTATTCCTCGCCTTCTGTTCCCTCTGCTTCTTCTGCCTCCCCTGCTTTGTCTCAACTAAGATTTTTGTAATGAAGGCAGACAAGCTCTAATCTCGATGATAGTTCCCCCATAAAGCTGCTGCTTGACCACTACTTCCCCTCGTAGGCGAGTTGTCGTCATTACCTAACCAAATACCTGTAGCTAAACGTTTACTAGGAATATAGCCAATAAACCATAAATCAACCGCGCGATCAGTAGTGCCAGTTTTTCCTGCTTCTCCTAACCCTACACTAGCAGCGCGACCTGTTCCACTACTAACCACCCCTTGTAACATAGTGGTAATAGTTCGAGCCACTTGGGGGGATAAAGCTTGTTGTCTGGCACTATTATCTCCTGGAAAACGATAAATTTCCCGACAAGTTCGCCAGTCATTATTATTGGTACAGTCCCCTCCGTCTAAAATGCGACGAATAGCATGGGGACGGTTCCAGATACCGTTGTTAGCTAAGGTAGCATAGGCCCCCGTCATTTCTAATACTGTCACCTCACTTTGCCCTAAAACCAACCCTGGAACCGCTTCTAAATCAGACTTAACTCCCAACCTTTGAGCAACATCTACCACTCGGTTTAAACCAGCATCTTTAGCTATCTGTAGCGCAACAGTATTTTCAGACTGTGCCATCCCTTGATACATATCGACTTCCCCACTACTTCTTTCACAAGGTTTATAGGATCGTCCTTGCCATCTCATCCCTTCGCAAGAGTAAGACTTTCTAGGGGAAATACCCTTTTCTAAAGCAGCAGCGTAAGCGAAAAGTTTAAAGGTTGATCCAGGTTGTCTTTTAGCTTGGGTGGTTCTATTAAACTGACTCTGTTTATAATCAACTCCTCCCACTAAAGCGACTATTTCGCCAGTGCGAGTATCTAAAGTTACCATTGCTCCTTGGGAAAAACCATAGGTCGATCCTTGGCTTTTAACCGCTTCTTGTAGCTTTTTTTCAGCTATCTTCTGTTTTTCTAAATCGAGTCCTGTCTCAACGATAAAATTCCCTTCTTTAGCGATTTCTGTTCCCAATAACCGCCGTAACTCTTCAAACACATAAGCATAGAAATAAGGAGCTTCACTATTGGCTAAGGCTTTTCTGGCTTTAGGACTAATCTCAATCAGCGATCGCCTGGCCCGGGCCGCTTCTTCAGCGGAGATCATATTTAAGGCAGCCATACGAGTAATGACTCGGTTTCTTAACTGTACAGAAGTGTCATAATCTTGTACCGGGTTATAGAGGTTAGGCGCAGGTAACATGGCTACCAGGGTAGCTGCTTCAGCAATATTCACGTCTGTTGCGGACTTATCAAAATAAAATTGTGCTGCATCTTCAAACCCATAGTTCCCTAACCCTAAATAAACACGATTGAGATAGGTTTTGAGAATTTCATCTTTACTATAAACCGCTTCTAATTTTAAGGCTACAATCATCTCTCGAATCTTCCGTTGCGCCGTATTTTCTCGTCCGACTTCTGGGAATAAACTACGGGCTAACTGTTGCGTTAGGGTACTAGCACCCTGACGAATACCATCGTCTTTGAGATTGACTACGACTGCCCGCAAAATACCGTAGGGATCGACTCCAAAATGCCAATAGAAGCGACTGTCTTCTGAGGCGATGACTGCTTGGCCTAAAGAAGGAGAAAAGTCCTCTAAACGCTTAATTTCTTGATGGGTATCGTCACTAACTGGACTGAGGGAAGTTTGTCCATCTCTGGCATACACTACCACGGGACCACTCACCCCAGAAGGGAGAGGACGAACATTGATTTTACTGGTTTCCCAAAGTAACCAAAAGATCAATAGGGTGAGCAGTGATCCTATCCCATAGAAACCATAACCTAGCCACCGCATCCAGATTGGCGGAGGATTATGATAGGTTAGGGTGGCAATATCGTTTAATTCTGGCGGACCAAAGGTAATGGTGTCCCCGTGTCGCAGGGATAACTGTTGAATGCGTCGTCTTCCTAAATAAATGCCATTGGTGGAGTTCTCATCTTTAATGACAAAGTGACGAGGATTTTTTTGATCTCGATGTAGGGAACAATGAACCTGACTGACAATAGGGTTAAGTACCTTAATATCACTGTTTTTGGAACTGCGACCAATGATATAGCGATCGCCTATTAAACAATAGGTCTGTATTTTATCTTTTGGGCTTTCTTTTACCCGAATCTCAGGAATTTTTGCTCCTTTTTTTAACATGGTTGTTTTTGGGTTAAATTTAACCATGTTTTGGACCAGTTGGGTTATGAGTTGACTCTTGGGTTGTTGTTGACTCATCTTAAAAATAGGCGATCGCTAGTTGATGAGTATTCTAGCTTACGGGTCGCTTTTTTAGAATTTAGACTAAGGATCTCAATAAATAAGTCCAATTGAAAACTGCTGTTAGTTTCCTTCTTCTTTATGATCTTCTTTGACCTTTTTGCTTTGGATTATCCATTTTTGGTTGTTGATACTATATATTTGAAAAAATGGTGCGAGTCGCCTTGAGGCGACTTTTGAAAAGGGAAAAGAATCAGAGGATAAAGGGTAAGAGGGGAAAAGTGTAAAGAGAAACTAAGTCCTCCCGGCACGACACATAACCCGACAACCAAAAGTGCTGAGGTGGTTGTCGCGGACATTGTCGGAGCGATCAGCAGAACGGCAATCCTCCGGATTATTGAGCCAGCAACCGCCACGGAGTACACAAGTTCTATCATCTTCTAACAAGACATCAAGATTTTTTTGAATGTTGTTGTATAAGTCTTCTTTTCCTTGATCCCAAACTTGACCGTTAGAAGGCGCATTTTCATAGTTTTTGTGCCAAGGATCTAAACACCATTCCCAGACATTACCGTGCATCTCACTTAATCCAAAAGCATTAGGAGCATTAAAATAATCTACTGGGGTTGTCTGCTGGCGATAAATCCCTTTTGGTCCTTGCCCATAGTTTCCTTTCCCTGGCCAATTCTCGTCTGTTCCGTCATAATTAGCTAAATCAGTGGTGATAGTTTCTCCAAAATGAAAGGGAGTGGTTGTTCCTGCGCGACAAGCGTATTCCCATTGCGCTTCGGTGGGAAGACTGTAGGATTTTCCGGTCAGTTTGCATAATCTAGTACAATATTCCATCGCTTCTTGCCAACTAACCTGTTCAACTGGTCTTTTCCAACGGGTTATTTGTTGTTCACCCTCTTGATAATCATCTTTGAAATCTGATGGATCTGGGTCAAGTTCGATGGCCACCCTTAAATCTTCCCGTTCAGCAATCGCTTTCCATTGTTCTTGAGTGATGGGATAACGTCCCAGAAAAAAGCTCTTGACAGCGACTTGATGTTGAGGTAGTTCATCCTCACTGCTGCCTTCTTCTGTTTTTGAGGCTCCCATAATAAACGTACCACTGGGAATCTGAATCATTTGTAGAGGAAGGGTGAGGGGAACCTCTAAATCTTCGGTGAAATGATAGACGGTTTTGGTGGTATGGATGGTTTCGAGGGTAATGGCCATAACCAGTTTTATTGAGAATGGTGAAGGAGTGGCAAGCTTTTCGGTTGACCCTACTAAGTTCACCACTCCAGGTTTATTTTTGGATACCGTTACCAGCATCACAGGAATAGACTGGACTCTTTGGGTACACGCTCGACAGATTCCCACCTGCCGATTCTGGCAATAAAGAGACCTCCCGGCACGACACATAACCCGAAAACCAATATTGTTGTTGTGGTTGTCGCGGTTATTGTTGTTGCGATCAGCAGAACGGCAATTTTCTGGATTATTGTTCCAGCTACCGCCACGGAGTCGGGTTCGTCTACCCCTTCTTCAGTCCCTCTTAAAAATAAGGGATTTGAATATCTGTTGTCTTAGTCGCCAGGTATCGCCATGTTCAAGATGAGCATTCCAGCTATTGAGAGAAGTAATGACATCGGATACATTAATTTTACCTTGAGCAAAGTCTTTTTGTAATCGTTTTAGTCTGCGTCTGCCTCTATGAATATTTTGGTTTTTGACTCTAATCTTATGGTGAAAAATGCGAAAGCCTAAAAAGGTTGCTCCGACATTTGTAGAAAAGAGTTGACTTTTTACAGGATGAATTTTTAGACGTAATTTTATTAAAAAATCTTC
Organism: Crocosphaera sp.; assembly: GCA_051439445.1. Classification (GTDB taxonomy): domain Bacteria; phylum Cyanobacteriota; class Cyanobacteriia; order Cyanobacteriales; family Microcystaceae; genus Crocosphaera. The sequence continues at coordinate 1,976 of JBFRWG010000074.1, read as the reverse complement.
AATTTGTTGACGACAATTTTTTAAATAGTCAGGGTCATGGGAAAATAAAGCAAAGTCATCAACATAACGAACATAGGCTTTACATTTTAATTTTTCTTTAATAAAATGATCGAGGGGATTAAGATAGATATTAGCAAAGAATTGACTGGTTAAGTTGCCAATAGGTAAACCATGTTTTCGTTCAATAGGGGTCAGCAGAGTATCGTCAGGAAAATATTGGATAATGGGTTCTTGAGGATTACTATTATCAATAATTTTATCGATTAACCAGAGGGTATCTTGACATTTTATTTTCCGTTGAATAAGTTGTTTAATAATTTGATGATCAATAGAAGAAAAATACTTTTTTATATCACATTGTAAAATATATGTATGGTTGCGAAAAAAGTTAATAAATCTTCTTAATGCTCGATGGGTTCCATACCCTTCTCGATTGGCATAACTATCTCGAATAAAGGTTTTTTCAAAAATAGGAACAATGATATTACAAAGAGCATGATGAACCACTCGATCTCGATAGGGAGCAGCAGAGATTAAACGACTTTTGGGATCTCTGAGGTGAAAGGTTCGATACTGTCCTGGTTGATAAGTTTTGTTGGTTAATTCTTGTTGAATGGTAAAAAGTTCTGTGGCTAAATTATAATTAAAGTCTAAAACATTATCTCGATATCGCTTCCCTTTTTGAGCTTTTTTGGCTGCTAAATAAAGATTTTCAAAGGTAATTATTGTTTGCCAAAGATTTCCATAACGTTTCATAAAAGTATTTTTTATTTAATATGAGTAGTCAAAAAGTCTTATTACTGTTTATTTTGCTGTTTAATCCATCCCCCTAATTCTGTCCCTACTTCGTTAATCAATTGATTGACATATTTATATCGTTTTAAGGAGATTAATTCAAATTCTAGCAATAATTGGGTTTGATGACGAATAATATCTAATTTAATATTAAGCTTCTTAAGAATCTCTATTTTACGATGGGCATATTTAGCTTGTATTAATCCTTCTAAAAGATCATATAGATGATTGCTCATTTTCTCCCCTAACGTAAATTTATAGGTTCTGGGTAACTTCTCAAGAATGGGGATATACCATTTGATTAAATCATGGGTTTTTTGAATAACAGATAATTCTTTCATTTTTAATGATACCACCATTTTTCAGAGATTATGCTCTTACTTTAACGAATCTTACCAAAGTTAATACTATATATTTGAAAAAATGGTGCGAGTCGCCTTAAGGCGACTTTTGAAAAGGGAAAAGAATCAGAGGATAAAGGGCAAAAGGGGAAAAGAGTAAAGGGTTAGTAAGTCCTCCCGGCACGACACATAACCCGAAAACCAACATCGTTGTAGCGGTTGTCGCGGATATTGAAGTAGCGATCAGCAGAACGGCAATACCCTGGATTAAGGTACCAGCTACCGCCACGGAGTATTTTTGTTCTACTCGATTTTTCATCTATCCAAGCACTACCATCATTAGGTGCGTCTTCATAGTTTGAATGATAGTCATCTTGACACCATTCCCAGACATTACCGTGCATATCATAGAGTCCAAAAGTGTTGGCGGGGAATTGAGCAACAGGGGTGGTTTTTCCTCTAGATTTTCCTTTTGGTTCATCAGCAAAGGTTTGACTACCATCATAAGTCGCTATGTTTAAGGTTAGGGTGGGGCCAAAGTGAAAGGGTTGATGATAGTCCTGATTCCATTGTTCTCGGGTTAATTCTTCACTGTTAACTGATGAGTGAGAATTGATAACTGAGCGACAAGCGTATTCCCATTGGGCTTCACTGGGTAATTGATAGACTTTTCCTGTCAATTTTGAGAGTCTTTGGCAAAATTCGACCGCATCTTCCCAACTGACTTGTTCAACCGGTCGATTGTCTCCTTTAAACGTTGAGGGTTCAAGTCCGAGATCCCGGTCTACTTTTAACTTGTCGTGTTAGGCGATCGCCCGCCATTGTGCCTGTCTCTTATAC
>JBFRWG010000073.1:0-9677 GCA_051439445.1 Crocosphaera sp. | reverse complement strand
CATACGACGAGTCTAACATATCCTAATAAGTTGTGCAGGATACTCAGAACTAAAGTTCTTCGAGTCGGGTTTCATCCCCCCTTTATAAAAGGGAGGGTGAGAGCCTCCCGTCTTATTCGGGTAGGGTGGGACTCAAAATACTGAAAAGTTGGTCTACCCTACCAGAAAAAAACACGCGGTTAAAATGTTAGTTGCAGGGTTTTATGTTTCTCAAGAGCCACTAAATAATCTGACATATTATGATCATCGATACTATCTAATCCTTTTTCACCAAAATCATCAATAATACTACCCACACTATCTACAAATAAAAACCACCAATGAAGATCAGTATGAAGAACTTGGTCGCTGTCAAAATAGATAAAATTTCCTGCATGACTATAACCCATACTCCTTAAGGGAATACGAGTGACTATATCATTATTATTAACAAAACGAAAATAACGAGACTTGAATTCAATATTAAAATTCCTGGAAAACGTTCTATTACCAACTCTCGGTTGTCCAAAGGTATATAATCCATAAACGGGACGATCTAAATCATCAATCAATTTTGCTACGGTAAGATGAGCTAATGCTGCTCCCAAACTATGACCCGTAAACCACAAGGTTTGACCTCGATCTTGAAACTCATCGATGGTTTCTAATAACTCCTCCCAAACACTATCTACTGCTTTGAGAAAACCTTGATGAACTCGTCCTAGTGGACCGTCTTCAAAAAATAAATTAATATCAGTTAAGACATCCTCTCTTTGAGACACTTGGGTTCCCCGAAAAGAGACAACAATTTTTTCATTATCTCCAGCGACAAAACATTCTGTTCCTGTTGTTCCATCATCGTCTTCGTGGAGATCCTCAATAAACTTATATTTAGGCATTTGCCACTTAAATTTTGTGGTTTTTTCAATGACAGCACTTTTTTCGTAAACCAATTGAGCAGCTTGTCCTAAATAGTAAGCATTCCAAGGACTATAGCGGGTTGTATTCGATTTAAAGTTTAACATTGTCTTCCCTATTACATTGTCGTAAAATCCTTATTCACAGCTTATCATTAAGGGCCTATCATTAAGGACAGTTACTAAATTAAGAATTATGAAGCAGACAATTTCTTTAAGAATTCTTCGGTCAATTTAACGAAAGCTTTAGAGCCACTAGAATTAGGCATAGAAACAACAACTGGCATAAAGTTATCTACTGCTTTAGCCACATTAACATCCATAGGAATTGAAATCTTAAAGAGTTTTTCTGGGCTAAAATCTGTTTGAACTCGTCGCATGACTCGATTATAATAACGACTTAATAAACCACCTCCTGATGAGATAAACACCACTCCTAATAGATTCAAATTTAGGGGGTCGGTTTCTTGATGACTTTCTTTTAGTTTGCGTATTCGTCTTTCTAATAATTGCATCCCTACCACAGATAAAGGTTCAGGCCGTGCCGGTAATAAATAATAATGACTAGCTGATAATCCACTTCTGGTTAAGAGATTGTATCCTGGCGCACAGTCCATAATGACAAAGTCATAATAATCAATAACAGGGTCAAGAATCTTTTGTATTAAGACTCTTTCAAAATGATTCCAAACTGTTTCAAAATCAGGATTTTCTACAATAGCGGCCTGTTTATGGAGCATTTCTGAAACAATATACTCATCATAAAGTTCCAAATCTCCTGGCAGCAAATCCAGTCCTTCTATGCCACAAATATAGGGTTGAATGATATCATAAATGTCCAGTTTACTATAAGGATTCGGTTGAATAATATTATCGAGTAAATAGCTTAGGGTGCGGCGTTTTTTTCTCGTTTGGGCAAATTCATGGGGAGACATTAAACTCAGAGTGGCACTAATTTGAGCATCGAGATCGAGAACTAATACCTTTTTGCCATGATGTTTCGCTAAACAGGTAGCTAAATTGACAGTTAAGGTGGTCTTACCAACGCCCCCTTTCATGTTAACGGTACTAATTACTAATGCCATTGAGTTAATCCCTAATTGATCCTGTCTCTGCTAGAATCAGTCTATCAGAATTATTGACTGAGTTAATATTATGAAGCCCCTACAAACTCATGCGTTGTAAATGCTGACGAGGGTTATAAGTACGGTTATCGCGAATTTTCTGATAATAATCCCGCTCACGATCGCTAAGATTTTGAGGGGTTTCAATCATCACCTTAACGAGTTGGTCTCCTCGTCCCTGTTTTGGGTTAACCCATCCTTTTCCCCGAAGTCTGAGGGACTGTCCGGAGCGAATACCAGAGGGGATTTTAACCGTTACAATGCCATCAGGGGTGGGTACATCAATGGTGGTTCCTAAAACTGCTTCATCGGGGGTTATGGGAACTTCACAAACGAGGTTGTCATCTTCAAACTTAAAAAAGCTATGGGGACTTAGTTGCACATTAAGATATAAGTCCCCTCTATTCTGACTGTAGGGACTGCTGCCTCCCTTACCTCGAACACGGATACGACTACCATTTTTTGCCCCTGGAGGAATACGGACATCGATGATTTCGTTCCCTAAGTTAAGGCGTTTTTGTACACCCCGAAAGGCTTCTGAAAAGGTAAGTTTCAAGGTTGCTTCTCGGTTGGAGGCCGGACCTTGACTATTAAAGTCATTAAAGTTCGTATAACCTCCCCCTGGACTACTATAACTATAACCGCCGCTTCCGGTACCACCAGGGGTAGAGAAACGTCCTAATAATTCGTTAATAAACTCCTCAAAGTTACCATACTGGCTAAAATCAAAGCCACTCATATCTACATTGGTACCGGCTCCTGGCCATGTACTTTGACCGGCTTGTTTCCAGTATTGACCAAACTGGTCATATTTTTTCCGTTTATCAGTATCAGATAATACTTCATAGGCCTCGCTGATTTCCTTGAAACGTTCTTCAGCTTCCTTGTCATCAGGGTTTCTGTCAGGATGGTATTTAACGGCCAATTTACGGAAGGCTTTTTTGATCTCCTCCCCACTGGCGTTTTTACTCACGCCTAATGTAGCATAGTAGTCTTTGTAATCCATTTATCCTTAACAATGATCCTTGAGAACTGTATCCTATATTTTTATATTAAAGGATCAAAGTCCTATTATCCGATACTTTTTTACTAACATTCATTAACATTTCTATTAATGCGTTAACAATGCACACTCAAAGAGTGTTTGAGTGAGGGTGTATCTACCAAAGCACGAAGAAAAATACCTCGTGCGCCATTGAGATCCCTGTCCATCTGTTTATTATCAATTTGAGATTTAATTACTTTTTTCCCATCTAAATTATGTACCAATTCACCTGTCCAACTAACTGTTTTAGAGGTATATGCTTCACAGCAGTCTATTCCTGTTTTATTAGTTTCAAAAGCTTTATGTTTAAGAAACTCTTTAAAACGTTAGAAAAAATAGAAGAAAAAATGGATAAGCAGTATACAGAGCTTAATCAGAAGATAGACAGAGATTTAGAAAAGATAGAAAAAATGGATAAGAAGCAGAAGGCAACCAAGAAGAAATTGATAAAATTGCTGAAAAAATAGATAAATTAGAAGAAGATGTTAATGAATTAAAAGTAGGACAAGCAACTTTGTCGGCAGAAGTTCAAGGATTAACAAAACGAATCGACTTTCAACAATTCATTAATCGAGCAGTGGTACTTGCATTAATCGCCACCATTCTTGGAGGAGCAGCGAAGATGTTGGGGTAGATCGGGAATTAATTCAAAAAAATCAATAAAAATCTGGTTCGACAAGACCTATTATGCTATATGTAAAAATGGAGAAGTTCTGCCTATCAGGTGAGGTACTTCACGGAGAAATGGATTAATTAATTATAGGGAAAGTTTTGTGACAGTAAGAGTTCGTATCGCCCCAAGTCCCACAGGAAACCTACATATAGGAACCGCTAGAACGGCTGTTTTTAACTGGTTATTTGCCCGTCATCATCAAGGCCAGTTTATTTTACGAGTTGAAGATACTGATCAACAGCGATCCCGTCCAGAATATACAGAAAATATTAAATCGGGATTGACTTGGTTAGGTTTGAGTTGGGATGAAGGTCCGTTCTTTCAAACCCAACGTCTCGATCTCTATCGTCAAGGGATTCAAACCTTACTAGATAAAGGGTTTGCCTATCGTTGTTATTGCACCCCAGAAGAGTTAGAACAGATGCGGGAGGAGCAAAAAGCCCAAAACCAAGCCCCTCGCTACGATAACCGTCATCGTCATTTAACAGAAGAACAATGTCAGGGGTTTGAAGCAGAGGGGAGACAACCAGTGATTCGCTTTATCATTGATGACGATCGTGAGATCGTTTGGCACGATCTCATTCGGGGTAAAGTCGTTTGGAAAGGCAGTGATCTCGGTGGAGATATGGTGATTGCAAGGGTCCCGGAAACGGCTGCTCAAGACTTTGGCCAACCCTTGTACAATTTAGCAGTGGTGGTGGATGATATGGACATGAAGATCACCCATGTCATTCGTGGAGAAGATCATATCGCTAATACCGCTAAACAAATGTTACTCTATGAAGCATTTGGGGCAAAGGTTCCAGAGTTTGCCCATACTCCTCTCATTTTAAATCAGGAGGGTCGAAAACTGTCGAAACGGGACGGGGTAACCTCGATCGATGATTTTCGTAAAATGGGCTTTTTACCTGATGCTTTGGCTAATTATATGACCTTGTTGGGATGGACAGCACCCGACTCCACTCAAGAACTTTTTACCCTCACCCAAGCAGCGCAACATTTTAGCTTAGAACGGGTCAATAAAGCAGGAGCTAAGTTTGACTGGGATAAGTTAGATTGGATCAATAGTCAATATCTGCATCAGTTATCAGGGAATGAATTGGTTGATTTATTGGTTCCCTATTGGCAAGAAGCAGGTTACTCGATTGACATTGAAAATGATCGCCTTTGGTTAGAACAAATGTCCTCCCTGATCGGCCCGAGTTTGACCCGTCTCAGTGATGCAGCCAAAGAAAGTATTTTATTATTTGGGGAAACGGTTAACTATAGTGATGAAGCTATAACCCAGATCAAACAAGAGGGGGTTAAGGAAATCTTGCAGTCTGTTTTAGAGAGTATTGAAAAGTCTTCTGGGTTAACAGAAGAGGAAGCCAAAAGTATCATTAAACAAGTGACCAAGACCTTTAAAGTCAAAAAAGGGTTAGTCATGCGATCGCTTCGTGCTGGTTTAATGGGAGAGTTACACGGACCTGATCTCATTCAATCTTGGCTGTTATTAAATAACAAAGGATGGGATAAAAGTCGTTTGAGTCAGGTACTGACTTCAGTATAGTTTCATTTGGTTACAATTTTTACTTAAGTTTGATGTGATCTTGATCAAGATCACATCATTTTTTTGGGAATATCACAGTTTACGACTTCTTAAAATTGTTATAGTGTCATCATAATAAATACCCCTTATAACAAAAAAATTGACGCAACAAAAAGGTTAAAAACAGGACAGAATGATGTGTTACTCTGATCTTATTAATTCTCATTCTTATTTGATCACTCAAATTAATCGAGTTTTCCATGAAGGAAAATTAACGTCATTTGATGAGAAATATTTTTTAGACGCAATGTTATGTTATCAACCCATCAGTCACGAAGCATTAACAGGAATTACAACAATTTTTAACGACTTGCAATCAGGAAAACTTCGCTTAATCGATGATCTCTAAATCAATTTTTCAGCAGTCTTTATACTATAGAATTTCTCGCAAACGAGTGAGGTACACCTAATATTTAAGTTCTGACTCGGAGACTCCTAAAACTAGAAAATTTTGTACTTCACAAGCATGGGAACTGCTATACATTTTTTCGTTCTAACATATCGGTGACTGAATCACCATTAAAATATAATAGAATTTTTGATAAAGATTGGCTTAATGTTTTACCGATGGTCTATGGAATTTTCTTGAAATATTTTATAGCATAATTTTAGTCAGTCAATCCGTCAAGCTAATCATTGAGTTATGAGCTATTTAGCTAATTATTTCTTCAGATTTATTGTATTAATCGCTGCCATTTTATTTTGTTTAGGGTTTTCCTCCTCAGGATCATCTACATTACCCATGAAGTCCCAATTTTCTCAAGGTATTAGTAGCTTAAATCAAGAAAACTATCAACAAGCAATTATCAGCTTTACAGAGGTGATTAATGATAATAATTATTTGAGAGATGCTGCTTATGCTAATCGCTGTTTAGCTCATTTGCAATTAAATAATAATCTAGCGGCAAAAGATGATTGTTATGAGGCTTTAACTATTAATTCTGAGAATATAGAAGCTTATCTTAATCATGGTATTGCTAATTATCGATTAGATAATTATCAGCAAGCTTTGATGGCTTATGAGCAAGTTCTTAAGCGAAAAAAAGATGATTATCGAGCTTATTATAATCAAGGATTAGTTTATTTTCAATTAGCTGATTATGAAGAGGCTTTAAACAGTTATAATCAAGCCATAAATGGTTATAATGAGCATCAAGCTGAAGAGAAAACATTGATGTATTATGATCGAGCTTTAACTTATTTAAAACTGGAAAATTTTTCTCAAGCCATCGCTGATTTAACTCATGTTATTGTTTTTAATCCCAACCATGAAAATGCTTATGCTCAACGGGGTTATGCTTATCTAAAACTGAGAAATTATCAGACAGCTTTTAAAGATTTTAGTCAAGTAATTAATCTCAATCCTCAAGCAACTTTTGCTTATATTAATCGAGGAATTATTGCAGGAAATCTTGGGTTTCAAAAAGCAGCTTTAAAGGATTTTAATATTGCTTTGAATCAATTTGAAGCTAATCAAAACTTTAAAGGTTATCAAGAAATCTTAGATTTAATTAGACAACTAAAGCAAATAAATGCTCATAATTCTCAAATTTCAGTTGGTTAATTAGCTAAAATACTAATAATTGGTTCATCGGGTTCTTTAATATACACTAATTAAAGAACCTTTTTGTTGTTTATTTAAAAAAGATAAAAATTTAATGGTTAATTATTGAAAAATGAGACAATATAGATAACGAAAAAGTATAAGAAAAACCAAAGAATCTTATCAAAAGAGGTAGTTAATTATGTTCTGTGAACAATGTGAACAAACCGCTAGTGGTAATGGGTGTCATCAATGGGGTGCTTGTGGAAAAAGTCCTGAAGTGAATGCAGTACAAGACTTATTAGTGTACTGTTTAAGAAGTTTAGCTCCTGTCACTATCAAAGCAAGAGAATTAGGGATTTCTTGTCATGAAGCAGATATTTTTACAGGAGAAGCTTTATTTGCTACCATGACGAATGTTAACTTTAATCGTAAACGTTTCACAACTTATATTAAACAGTGTATTGACCTTCGAGAAACCATAAAAGCAGCCGTCGAAAATAAGAGTAATGAGAGCGTACAATGGCCAGAAATAAGTAATTATAAACCTGATTTTTCTGAAAGTTTATCCTTACAAGGGCAAGAAAAATCCTTAACTTTTGTTCAATCTGAAACAAAAAATGTTGATATATTTTCCCTCAAATTGACTGTTTTATATGGTATTAAAGGAGCAGCTTCTTATAATTTTCATGCCCAAGAATTAGGGGAAGAAGATGAGAGTGTTTACAGCTTTATTCAAGAAGGATTAGCAGCTATTGATCGTCATGATCTGGATTTAAATGATTGGGTAAACCTTGCTTTAAAAGTGGGTGAAGCTAACTTAAAAGCGATGGAATTATTGGATAAAGGTCATACCAATATATATGGACATCCTACCCCAACAAAAGTTCCTTTAAACCCCAAACCAGGAAAAGCTATTTTAGTTTCTGGCCATGATATTAAACAGTTAGCAGCATTACTAGAACAAACCCAAAATAAAGACATTAATATTTACACTCATGGGGAATTATTACCAGCACATGGTTATCCTCTTTTAAAAGAAAAATACCCACACTTTTATGGACATTATGGCACAGCTTGGCAGAATCAAACTAAAGACTTTGCTAACTTTCCTGGGGCAGTTATTGTGACAACAAACTGTTTAATGCCACCCCATGAAAACTATGAAGATAAACTCTTTACCCTCGGACCTGTGGGTTATCCAGAAATCAATTATCTTCCCTACCAAGATAATAGTATTCCTGACTTTACCCCTGTTATTGAAAAAGCCTTAGAAATGCCTGGGTTTACGATAGAAGAAACACCCCGTGAAGTAATGGTTGGTTTTGCTCATAACACCGTTTTAAATGTAGCCGATCAAGTCATTGAAGCTGTGAAACAAGGTAAAATACGTCATTTTTTCCTAGTTGGGGGTTGTGATGGGGCAAAACCAGGAAGAACTTATTATACAGAATTTGTCGAAAAAGTTCCTGAAGATTGTATTGTTTTAACCCTAGCTTGTGGTAAGTTTCGCTTCTTTGATAAACAGTTAGGAGAGATTGGAAACTTACCCCGTTTAATGGATGTAGGACAATGTAACGATGCTTATTCTGCCATAAAAATTGCTTTAGGACTGGCTAATGCTTTCAATATTACAGTCAATGAATTACCCTTATCTATGATTTTATCTTGGTATGAACAAAAAGCTGTAGCTGTTCTTTTGACCTTATTATATTTAGGGATAAAAGATATTCGTTTAGGTCCAACTTTACCCGCTTTTATTACTCCTAATGTCTTTAAATTACTCTCAGAAACTTACAACTTACAAGCGATTAAAACCCCAGATCAAGACTTAGCTGCTTGTTTGGCCTAAGAAGTAGGTAATGAATAAACGTTTGGTGGGCAATGCTCATTAAATTCTCTAGATAAGAATTTCAGTTATTTAGTTCCCATTGCCCACCCTACAATTGTTTGATATAGACTTTTATCTCATTATCAATTATCAATTATCCATTCTTAATTATCCATTATCAAAAGGACATAAATGAACTAACTGACACTCTTGACAATTCGGTTTTCTAGCTTTACAAACTTGACGACCATGATAGATAATACGGATAGAAAAATTTTCCCAATCTTCTTGGGGTAATAAGGCCATTAAATCCTTTTCAATTTTGACAGGATCACTCTTTTCTGTTAACCCTAACCGTTGACTTAACCGTTTAACATGGGTATCTACTGTTACCCCTGCATTAATACCAAAACCATGAGCTAATACCACATTAGCCGTTTTTCTAGCCACCCCAGGTAATAATAATAATTCTTTCATAGTTTGAGGAACTTGACCGTTAAACTCTTCGACAATTTTTTGACAAGCTCCTTGAATATTTTTGGCCTTATTGCGATAAAATCCAGTAGAACGGATCAATGTTTCTAATACCTCTCGATCTGCATTAGCTAAAGCGATCGCATCAGGAAAGCGAGCAAATAATTCAGGGGTCACTTTATTAACCCGTTCATCGGTACATTGTGCTGATAATATAGTGGCAACTAATAATTGAACAGGACTATCATAGGTTAGACTACAAGTGGCATCAGGATATAATTGTTTGAGAATATTGAGTATTTCTAAGGCTTTTTTGTGTTGAGAAGTTTTCATCAGAAAATATGCGAGTGGATACCCCAACGAGAGGAAGCTTTTTGAGACTCCCTGCAATAAATTGACAGGGATTCTAGAGGTTATCTAAACAGGGGATAAATCCACCTGTTTAGACATTACCCTAGTTAGGGGGATTCCCATTTACCCCATCCTTTAAACCACCTCTA
>JBFRWG010000072.1:0-40519 GCA_051439445.1 Crocosphaera sp. | reverse complement strand
CCCCCCCCCCCCCCCCCCCCCCCCCCCTTTCACCGCCTCAGCGGCCAAACGCGATCACGGCGGGTTTCGGGTGGGCTCTTATTTTTTTATAAGCGACTGGCAAACGGCCGTTGACCCCTACTTTGCCCACCCTACAAAACTGGTTTTTAATTTTCCTTTAACAAACAATCTCTAAGACGACTTTCTAGCATTAGCTGCTTCTCCACAACTACGAGGAGTGGGAAACAGTTTACCAGGGTTAGCTAAATTATCAGGGTTAAAAACTTTTCTTACCCATTGCATAGTTTCTAAGTCTATCTCATTAAACATATAGGACATATACTCATTTTTATCGGAACCGATCCCATGTTCTCCTGATAAACTTCCCCCTAATTCTACACATAATTTAAGTATTTCTCCCCCTAATGTTTCCACTTCTTCCCATTGTCCAGGGATAGAATTATCATACAAAATTAAAGGGTGTAAGTTACCATCACCCGCATGGAAAACATTGGCAATACGATAACCATGTTCTTCTCCTAATTGATTAATTTTTTCTAAAACATTAGCCAGTTGTGTGCGAGGGACAACCCCATCTTGAACAAAATAATTGGGGCTAATATTTCCAGCAGCAGCAAAAGCAGCTTTTCGACCTTTCCACAGTTTTAAACGAGTTTCTAAATCATTAGCTGAGGTAATTTCTCTTGCACCATTATTTAGACAAATTTCAGCGACTTTTTCCTTATTGGCTGCCACTTCAACTGATAATCCATCTAATTCTACTAATAAAATTGCCGCGGCATCTTTTGGATAACAATTGGTTTTTACTGTTTCTTCTACTGCCTTAATACAGAAATTATCCATAATTTCCATCCCCGCAGGAATCACACCAGAACGAATAATATCAGCCACCGATTGTCCGGCTGCTTCGACACTGGTAAAATCCGCCAAAATTACACAGATACTTTCAGGGGTTTTGAGAATTTTTAGGGTGATTTCTGTTGCTATACCCAAGGTGCCTTCGGAGCCAACAAATAACCCTGTTAAATCATATCCTGGCATTTCAGGAATACTACCACCCACTTCTACAATAGAGCCATCAGGAAGGACTATTTTTAACCCTAAAACGTGATTCGTTGTCACCCCATATTTTAAACAATGAACCCCACCAGAATTTTCTGCCACATTACCACCAATGGAACATATAATCTGACTAGAAGGATCAGGGGCATAATAAAACCCTGCACCACTAACGGCTTGTGTTACCCAATTATTAATCACTCCTGGTTGTACTGTCACTCGCTGATTTTCTAGATCGATATTGAGAATTTGGTTCATGCGAGCGGTTACAATTAAGACAGAATCTTTAATGGGTAATGCACCCCCTGATAAACCTGTTCCGGCTCCTCTTGCCACCCAAGGTATTTGATACTTATGACATATTTTAACGGCTTCTGCTACCTCTTCTGTCGTGCGAGGTAAGACAACCACAGCAGGGCGTTGACGATAGGCGGTTAAACCATCACATTCGTATATTAACAGTTCTTCTTTTCGACAAATGACTCCATCTTTACCTATCGCCGTTTCTAATGCTTTGATGATCGGTTGCCATTTTTTATCGGTATCATTGAAAATTTTATTTAACAGCATGGGTCTAGGATTGATTCTTATGCTTTATTGTAGCTGATTTATTCTATTTATTAAACTAAGTAGTCGGACATAAATAAAATCAACTATCTTCAGAAATGTGAATAAGGCCTTCCGCCTCTGCTCAATTTAACAAGTAAGGTTTATTGTTGTCCAGGTACTTATAATTATTATAATAACTCTTAACTTATGCTTGAGGTGAATCATGACGTTAAGCACTCAAAAATTTACTCTAGAAGACTATCTTGCTTATGACGATGGAACAGAAACTCGTTATGAATTGGTTGATGGAGAATTAATTGCTATGCCAACAGAAAGCCCACTAAATAATCGCATTGCCATCTATCTTCTCACAGAATTTGCTAAGATAGTCTCCTTTAAACTAATTTGTCACAAAGATACAGAATTAGTGGTGAGTAGCAATCGAGTTCGTTTACCTGATTTGATGATACTTAGTGAAGAATTATTGACTCAAATAGGGGGAAAACGAGCTACCATTACCCCAGAAATGTCACCTCCTCTTTTAGCAGTAGAAGTGGTTTCTCCAGGGGAAAAAAATCAAGATCGAGATTATCGTTATAAACGCTCAGAATATGCAGCAAGAGGAATCGGGGAATACTGTATTATTGATCCAGAAAAAGAACAAGTTACCCTCTTGATTTTAGTAGATGGCTTTTATGAAGAAAGCATTTTAAAAAATAGTCAACCGATTATATCTTCCACTTTTCCTAATCTTAGTTTAACCCTTGAACAAATTTTTAGTGCAGGAAAAGAGTAATATAAAAATAATCCTTGAACTATTACCATTAATTATGATAGCTAATCCTGAAAACTTATATTTAACCCCTGATGAATATCTTTCCTTTGAAGAAAAAAGCGATATTAAACACGAATATCGTCAAGGAGAAGTCTATGCAATGGCAGGTGCAAGTAATAATCATGTCTTAATTACAGGCAATTTATTTGCTTTATTACGGTTTCATATACGAGGAAAAGGTTGTCGTGCTTATATCGCTGATACAAAGGTTAAAATTGAATCCGTTAATACCTATTATTATCCTGATATCGCTGTTAGTTGCGACGAAAGAGATAGAAACTTAACTCAATATATCTGTCATCCTTGTGTCATTATTGAAGTATTATCCGAAAGTACAGAAGGGTTTGATCGAGGAGATAAATTTGCTGATTATCGTCAATTAGAATCTTTAAAAGAATATGTCTTAATTAGTCAAAATACTAAAAGAATTGATACCTTTTCTAAAAATGAACAAGATCAATGGTTATTGAAATCTTATCAAGAAAGGGATCATTTAATTTTAGAAACCCTTAACTTTTCTTGTTCAGTTTCAGATATATATGAAGATATAGCAATCAGTAATCATATATGAGTTCTATTAGAACATAATATTATTATGTCCCATTTGTAGGGGTTTAATACTGTTAAAACCTACTCCGAATTTTCTCGTAAATGAAACCTAATTGCTATATTGATTGCAAAACATTTTCAGTTTATATTGAGGACATAATCATAGATATAATAATATGAAATCCGCTTAATCAGTAAACGTTAAAACTTCTATGGTAAATCTATCTTCCCCTGCCTCATCTGCTTCCTGGAGCCTCCCCTGCTCACCTTATCTTAAAGTATGCTATTCAACAGGATTTGATATAATATTATGTCCCTACTGATGAGCGTTGTATTATATTCTCAGGAAGTCAATGACTTATTTAGAACTATGTTGAGGAGAAAAACTAGCAAATAACAGAAAAATTATTCCAATATTAATAAAAATATCCGCTAAATTAAACACAGGAAAATTAATTAGTCGAAAGTCCAAAAAATCCACCACATACCCAAACAAAAAGCGATCTAAGCCATTACCTAAAGCTCCTGCTAAAATAAAACCATAGCCCAATTGTTCCTTTACTTTCATTTTTTCTCCCCACCAAGCTAAGGCCATTAATGCTAAACTAACGCCTAAAGAAAGCCAACGTAACCACTTCGCTCCCCCTTCAAAAAAACTAAAAGCGGCACCCGTATTAATCACATAAGTAAAGTGAAAAACCCCCGCCCATAAAGGGACTGTATCTCCAATATTAGGGAATGATTGAACGACCCAATATTTCGTGAGTTGATCTAACCCAAAACCTACTAAACCCGCTATCCAAAACCAACGATTTTTTTTCACGAATATAACTAATAAAAAAGGATACGACGCAAAATAAAAGCAATAACCGCTACCACACAAACGATAACAAATTGACCCGGAATGGGTTCAAGGGAATAATTAATAATAAGGTCAAAAAGATTATTTGAAGGAAGTTCTGGAGGACTTATAAACCAGAGTCCAACTAAATAGATTAAACCAGAAAGATGAATCACGAATAAACCAGCAGCAGCACTAAGAGCTAATGATTCTAACTTCATTCTTCTCTGAAACGCCAACCAACCACAAAACCACGCCCCCGGCATAAACCCTAGAATATATCCAAAACTCGGTTGTTGCCAATATTGTAACCCTCCTCCCTGAGCAAATACGGGAAACCAAAATAACCCCAGAAAAATGTAGGCCACCTGCGCTAAAAAACCGGCATTTTTGCCACCCATACAACCTGTCAACAAAACTGCCCCCACTTGAAAGGTGACACCAAGGGGGACACTATCGACCCCTTGTTGCGACCAAGTCCAAGGCATATTGGTGACAAAAGCTTCAACAAAGGTGCTGAATATAGTTAATAATAAGCCGATTATTGCCCATAGCAGTTCGTTGGGGAAAGACACCGTTGTTGATGGTTGTTTGGTATTAGTGAGCTTTTGGTTGTGTTTGCGTTTGATATTCACCAGGAATTGGAGCTTCACCCCCTCGCAGTCCTAAAGATTCTAGCATAGCGTGATCTTTTTCTGGGGGTTGTCCCAAGGTGGTCAAATAATGACCGATCAGCATGGCATTAATTCCTGATTTTAACCCAAGACTTTGAAATTCTCCCATGATGGCTTCTCTTCCCCCAGCGTAGCGTAAAATTTGTTCGGGAAGGATAAAGCGGAAGATGGCGATCGCTTTCAATGCGTCAAAGACATCTAACTTGGGTAAGTCTCCTAAAGGGGTTCCTTGTCTGGGATTGAGGAGGTTAATGGGAACGGAGTCCACGTCTAAGTCTCGTAAGGAGATGGCGAGATCCACCCTATCCTCCCAGGTCTCTCCCATGCCCATTATTCCGCCCGTACAGGCTTGTATTCCAGCTTTTTTGAGGTTTTTAACGGTTTCGACACGATCGCCCCAGGAATGGGTAGAAACGATATCTGTGTAAAAGTTTTCGGAAGCTTCTAAGTTATGGTTATAACGACTAACCCCTGCTTCTTTCAATGCTTCTGCTTGTTCTAGGGTGACTTCTCCTAGGGCGCAACAGGGTTTAATATTGGTTTGGGTGGTAATTTGTCGGACGGTTTCGAGTATTTGCTCAAATTCCGTTGATTTGGGACTATTATATTTAGGACCCCTTCCTTGACTCACTAAACAGAAGCGTTTTGCGCCGGCTGATTCTGCTGCTTTTGCTTGTTGGAGTATTTCTTCAGAAGATTTTAAGCCATAGATGGGACTATTTTCTCCTTGATGATGGACAGACTGGGAGCAAAATTGACAATTTTCGGAACAGTTGCCGGATTTTACATTGATTATGCTACATAAATCGACTACGTTACCGCAACAGGCTTGACGAATGCGATCGGCTGCTTCACAGAGTAGTAAGATGTTTTCTTGGCCTTCTATTTTTGTGAGGGTTAAGGCTTCGGTTTTTGTTAGGCGATCGCCTGTTATGATACTTTGGGCAATGGTTTCTAACCAGTCTTTTAATGCTGCGGTTTCGGTGGGTGGGGACTGGGTTTGAGGTGGTGAGGGGGATAATTGAACCACGATAGTCTTACCTAATACTCTTTAAATTTATGTGCATTGTATCATTTTAGGGATTTTGCTTAGGGTTAATGGTAAGAAATCTTTAAATAAAGTAAGTAAGGTAATCTATATCTTTAAAACTTCCTTGATCAAATTACTCAGGTCCCAGAATATTTTTATTTGACAGAGATTTTTATTTTAAATTTGTTCCCCAGACAATGCTAATCAAAGCGTTAATAATAATACAAATTAACGCAACAGCAATTAGTATAACACCAAAATTAAGATTTTTACTTTTATAAGAACCAATTCGTTGATACTCTTCTTGAGCTTCGGCTCATGCACTAATAATATAGTCTGAAATCTCACTTTTAGGGGCAAAATACCATTTATTTTCCATGAGTGCTTTTGGCGAAATAACAGTTCCTGTAAATCTTGCTGTTAACCCAAGATATAAAAATAATGCAGCCAAACCCAAGGAAATATATGCTAGAATTTCTAGTAAAATGCAAGAGTAACACTGCCATCCCTCAACAGTTGATTCTACTGATGAATCAGCAAATCTAACTAAAATACCAGTAAAAGCTAAAACTGCGCTTGACTTTGTATCTAATCTATTTAGACTTTCACTTTGCGTCTTTAGCGGTTCTTCTGTATAACTGTAAATCAATTCAGTCTTCCCTTCTTTTTCCGAATTTTCACTCATGTCTAATAACCCTAATCAAGATCCGTATAAGTCTAACATTGAAGACTCATCATCGCAAAATCAGTCTCAATATGGCGAGTTAAAAGAGCCATCTAGTAGATTAAGAAAAGTAGATCCTAGAGATACTATCTTTGAAAGATTTGATGGGAATCTACAAAGTGAAAAAAAGTCAAACACTTCTCCTCTCAAGCAGTTTAATAATAGGGCAGCTAATCTGAAAAATAAACAGGTATATTCTGATGAAAACTTTGAGGATATTCCTAATAAATTCAAGGCTTTAGTTGATGAAAAGACACGCTTATTTTGTGGTAGAGAATTTGTTTTTGAAGCATTTGATGACTTTATAAAAAGGGAAAGTAAAGGATATTTTACGGTTATTGGGGATGCAGGTATGGGAAAAAGTGCCATTGCTGCTAAGTATGTTGGGGATAATAAAGTTCCTTGTTACTTCAATATTTTTGCCGAGGGAAACAATAAGCCTGACAAATTTTTGAGTAGTATTATACAACAACTAACTAAACGTTATGGATTACCCAATCAGGAAAATAATGCTTTACTAATCTTGTTACAAAAAGCTAGTGAAAAATTATCCGAAAAAGAAAAATTAATTATTGTAGTTGATGCTTTGGATGAAGTTGAACAAGAAGGGGATCAAAATCTATTAGATTTACCTTATAATCTACCCAATGGTGTGTATTTTTTCCTGACGAGACGACGTTATAATACGCAAAATCGACGGTTAATGGTTTCTCCCGATACCCCTTATGAAACTTTGGATCTAAAAGAGGATAAATATCAGATATTCAGTGAAAAAGATGTTAAAAAATATATCAACTTATTTTTAGAAGAGGAACAAGAATATAAAAATAAATTACAAAAATGGCTTGATGACAGGGAGATTAACAAGTTAACTTTTATTGAACAATTAGCCAGGAAAAGTGAAAATAATTTCATGTATTTACGTTATGTTTTACCTTGGGTAGCTGAAGGACAATATAAGGATTTAACTTTACAAGGTTTACCTGAAGGGTTACAAGCATATTATGAAACTCATTGGCAACACATGAATATGGAAGAAGAAACAAATAACGATAAGGTTAAAATATTCTATGTTTTAGTCCAAAGATATGATGAAATTTCTGCACAGATGATTGCTGATATTTTAGAATTAGATGAATATGATGTTATGTCTGTCTTAGAAAATAAGGATTGGTTTGAGTATCTAACACAAAGAGAAGAAAAAACAGAAGGAAAAATTTACTATAGTATATATCATCATAGTTTTTTAGAATTTCTTGAAAGTAAGCGTAAACTGAGTAAAGGAAGGAGGTTATTTCAACAAATTAATCAAAAAATGTCTGAGTATTTATTACGAGGAATGTCTTAAGTAATACAACCCTTGTAGGGGTTTAATAGTATTAACCCCATTTCCAATAAAATCCTGTGAATTAAATTGTATTTTGACGAAGGATAAGAAATGAAATCAATAGAAGTAAGGTGGGCAAAATCAATAAATCTCTTAATAACTTGCAAAGAATTTTATAATTTTTCCACCCTACAGATGATAATTTATTGATTAAGGAGAAGACATGAAACAATGGGAAAAATAGCGACTCAGTTAGCGACAAAAAACGCTGAATTTAAACGCTTTTTTTTGGGTCAGTTTCCAGAAGTACAACTCAAAGCTGGAAACAGCGAACAATATTATCGAAAATTAACTAATTTTGATTTCATTTCTCTCAAAATCAATCATCCTAACTTTGGCATAGAAGCATTAATCAGGGATTATAATTTAATTGATAGTGTAGCAGAAGAAACTCTTAACTCTGAAGAACTGAAAACCCTTAAATATATTCAACGAACATTACAATTATCCTCTCATATTTTAAAGGAAGATCCAACTCAGTTAGCAGGACAATTATGGGGAAGATTACTGGAATTTAATGGCCCAGATATTAATAGATTATTGAACGATGCAAAAGATAGCAACCGCAATAGGATTTGGTTCCGTCCTCTAACTTCCAGCTTAACCACTCCTAATAGTCCTCTCATTCATACGTTCATCGGTCATAAAGGTTCGGTAAATGGAGTGGGTGTGACCCCAGATGGGTTAAAAGTGGTTTCTGCTTCTGATGACGAAACCCTGAAACTCTGGGATTTACTCACAGGGAAGGAACTCTTGACCTTCAGGGGTCATAATGACTCAGTCAATGCAGTATCTGTGACCCCAGATGGGTTAAAAGTGGTTTCTGCTTCTGCTGACGAAACCCTGAAACTCTGGGATTTACTCACAGGAAAAGAACTTTTGACCTTCATCGATTATAACAATCGACTCAATGAAGTATGTGTGACCCCAGATGGATTAAAAGTGGTTTCTGCTTCTGATGACGAAACCCTGAAACTCTGGGATTTAGTGACAGGAGAAGAACTCTTGACTTTGACGGGTCATAATGACTGGGTAAATGGAGTATGTGTGACCCCAGATGGATTAAAAGCGGTTTCTGCTTCTGCTGACAAAACCCTGAAATTGTGGGATTTAATGACAGGGAAAGAACTCTTGACTTTCAGGGGTCATAATGACTGGGTAAATGGAGTATGTGTGACCCCAGATGGATTAAAAGCGATTTCTGCTTCTGCTGACAAAACCCTGAAATTGTGGGATTTAATGATAGGGAAAGAACTCTTGACTTTCAGGGGTCATAACAATCGAGTTAATGGAGTATCTGTGACCCCAGATGGGTTAAAAGTCATTTCTGCTTCTGATGACAATACCCTGAAATTGTGGGATTTAGTTACAGGAGAAGAACTCTTGACTTTCAGGGGTCATAACAATCGAGTTAATGGAGTGTCTGTGACCCCAGATGGATTAAAAGTCATTTCTGCTTCTGATGATAAAACTCTTGAAGTGTCAGATTTAGATGTAAAAAAAGAACAGAAATTTATGACTCTACCCAAAAGACTAACTCGAATATTAGGATGGGTAAACACAAAAGAACCATTGATCTTAAGGGGTCATAACAATCGAGTTAATGGAGTATCTGTGACCCCAGATGGGTTAAAAGTCATTTCTGCTTCTGATGACAATACCCTGAAATTGTGGGATTTAGTTACAGGAGAAGAACTGTTGACTTTCAGAGGTCATAACGACTCGGTAAATGGAGTGTTTGTGACCCCAGATGGGTTTAATACACTGGTTTCTGCTTCTGATGACAAGACCTTGAAATTGTGGGATTTCAAAACAGGGAAAGAACTATCTACTTTTACAGCAGATAGTCCTATATCTTGCTGTAGTATTTCTCCTGATGGTTTAACAATTGTTGCTGGAGATAGTTCAGGAAAGGTTCATTTTTTATGTTTAGAAGGAATTCCGTAGGGGTTTAATACACTGGTTTCTGCTTTATTGACTAATGCTGATATTCTTTATGCTGAAGATAGACAAAATGGTTTAATTATTTTGGATAAATTACAAATTATTAACCCCTTTACCTGAAAAAAACAAAAATGTCTCAAACTATTAACCATACCAGAAGACGTACTGAATATTTAAAAGCCATTCTTACCGAAAAAAGCCGTAATTTTGTGGGACGGGAGTTTGTATTTTCTGCTATTAATAAATTCATCAATGAATATAGTAAAGGTTACTTTACAATTATTGGTGAACCAGGAAGCGGAAAAAGTGCGATCACTGCTCAATATTTCAACAACAATAATAACGTTGTTTACTACAATTTCTCCCCCACCTTACAAAAGGGAGAAGATTGGGAAGACTCTTTACAACAGGGGGAAAACAATAAAATAGGAGATTATGAAATATTCTTAGAAATAGTTAACTATCAATTACTCGAAATATTATCTAATTTAGGGACTAATGAACTTGATAATGAATCAGAAAACAACAGTAATTTATTCACATTGTTATTACAAAAAATTAGTGATAAATTACCCAAAAACAAACCCTTAACTATTATTATTGATGATTTTCATAAAGTCGATTTAAACAAATATAAAAAAGGAAAAAATCTTCTATATTTACCCCGTTATCTACCCAAAAATGTCTATTTTATCCTCACTCGTCGTCCCTTTCCTAACAATAAATCGAGTTTATTAATAGAAACCCCCTCACAAACATTAGACTTATCAAACTATCCCGAAGATAATAAAAAAGACATCCAAACCTATCTTAAAATTTATGCCAATAATCAAGAAATATTAAAAAGAATTGACAATAATGAAACTAATTTTATATATGTTAGTGAAATCATCAAATATCCCAACTTATCCCCTGAAACTTTACCAGAAACCTTAGAAAACTATTATGAAGAACATTGGAATATTATGAATAAAACAATTGAAAAAAATCCAGAATTTAGTTTACAAATTTTACAATGTTTGTTACAAGAAAATTCATTCATTTCTCTAGAAAACATTGCAGAAAGATTAGACGAAGATGAATATGATGTTGGGATTATATTAAAACAATGGCGAGAATTTTTACACCTAGAAACTCAAGATAATATTGAATACTACAAATTTGATCATCCTACTTTTCATGATTGGTTAAAACAAAAAATAGATAGTATATAGAACTTCTTATACTTGTGAGGTACAAATTTTTCTAGTTTTAGGAGTCAGTAGTTAAATATTATTAGGTGTACCTTACTCTATAATTTAATAAAAATTAATTATCCATTCTAAATTCTACATTTCCCTATCTCCTTGTCCCCAAAAACCATCATACTTAGTTACTTTAATATCTCCTAAAACTTGAGTTTGACAAGCTAAACGACGGTTTTTTTCAGGAGAATGAGGAGGAAGCGATCGCCTCATTTTATCCTTCCAATTAGCAGGAGAAACCTCCCCTTCTATCTCTACTGCACAAGTTCCACAAGAACCAATACCACGACAATTAATTAACTTTGACTGACCATTATAAAGGTCAATCTTATGCTTAAGAAGAACACGACGCAAATTTTCACCACGATCGCAAATAATGGTTTGTCCTTGTACAGTAATTTTAGGCATTTAATAAACTCAGAAGTTAGAAATTAGAATCGACAAATTGTTGTTCAAATAAATCATATATCATAATATCCCATTGTCCATCTTTTGCCACCTCAAAAGCAATCAAGTTTCCCTCTGCATTAATAATAGGGTTGCGGACTTCTGCTTGTAAATTATCGGTTATATTCCGTTTCTGTTCCGTTTGGCGATCGTAAACATAAATATTGGTTTTTCCTTGACGACTCCCTGCAAAAACCACATAACGGCCATCTTCAGAAATAGAAGGATGAGACGCAACCTCATCTAACGCATTTAACCCAGGTAAAGAAATTAACTGTCTCTGTTGCGCATCAAAAAGATAAACATCCTGCGATCCATTGCGATCGGAAATAAAAACAATATACGTCGAAGTCACTTGAGGGTGTAAGTCCGAAGCGCGACTATTTAACCCTTTTCCCCCTCCATTGAAAGGAAAATTAAGGTAACGGGGATAACCACTACATCCCGTCACAATACTGCTAATAAGAATCACACAAAGAACAATAAAGCGTTTCACCATTGACTAGAAATCAGTTATTGGTATGGGATAACATAAACATATCTTTCCTCCTCTGCTCCCCCTGCTCCCCCTACTTAACTTCAAGGAACCTCTACCGGTGTACCATCAGGTAGATCCAGTTCAATCAAAGGACCACGATCTAAGACTTCAATATCCCATTGTCCCCGTCGCGCAGTTTCAAAGACAATGTAACGTCCATCAGCACTAATTTGAGGATTTCTGACCCAGTTGCGATAACTTTGGGTTAACAACTCACTCCTGCGAGTCGCACGGTCATATAACGCAACATCAGGTCGTCCCTGCGCACTAGAAATATAGACCAAATACCGTCCCGTCCGACTTAAACTAGGGCTTTCTACGATAATATTACCTTGATTCAACCCCGGCAGATCCATAAAGCGTTCACTGCGTAAATCATAAAGTAAAATCTCGTTGCTATTGTTGCGGTTAGAAACCAATGCTAACCAACGACCATCCCCACTCAAAGCCGGTTGTTGATCATTGTAACGACTGTTGAGGGTTGCGGGGGGTTCAGGACGGTTAAACCCATCACACCCAGCTAATAAAACCATTAAACCCACCCCGAAAACTGCCATTATCCTCTGAGGGTGGGAAGGGTGGAAGGAGGGTTGGGTTATACCCCTTTGTTCCTTAAACATTCTTATTTAATAGTCAAATTGAGAGGGATCTTCTCGGCGATCGCCTTCTTGGTTATCCTTGGGTTTTGAAGGTCGAGATCCCCGTTTCCTAGGACTTTCTGGTTGATCAATGGGTTGATAGTCAACATAGTCAGTGCTGGTAGGGGTTTCCTCTGGACTGGAGGGGTAGCGTCTTTCATCGCTACTGGGACGAGGACGACGCTGACGGGGGGAACGGGATGATGGTTCTTGGGGTGAGCTTTCGGGTCGAGGACGACTGGGACGGCGTTTTTTGGGGCGATCTTCCCACATATCATCTGGGTTATCCCAAGCGTCGTAGTTATCACTTTGAGGACGAGTGGGACGAGGTTTGCGTCTGGGAGAGGGGCGATCGCCATAAGATTCATTGGGGGGACGACGACGGGATCGCGAACTTCGGGGAGTTTCTTCTTTATAACTGCGACTATTGCGAGGATCAGCGTATCCTTCTAAACGGGGATTGTTCCGATAGACAGGTTCTTCGTCTTCGTAGGGTTCTAGACGATCAAGTTCTGCTTCTGTGTAGACACGGGTTTTGCTGACACGACGCTCATCGTCGACGTAGGAAGAACTGCGTTTTGCTTGTTCTGTGGTTGCCCCTCTGAGACGGATACTTTCTACGGCAAAAAAGACGGCCGATCCCGTCAATAAAAATTGTCCAAACTGGAGGATTGGATCAAGTCGCCATCCTTGGAACAATAATATCAGTCCGCACAGTAACCCAACTGCGGCAAAAAAGATGTCATGATCTCTAGATAATTCTGGCCGTACGGACCGTAAAAAGTACAAACCGGCTCCAGCTACGGCTAAAAAAATTCCCAGGACACTAGCTGAGTTCAGCCCAAAGTTAACCATTATCGCTCTCCCTTTTCTGTTCTATGGTAGCGAATTTTTTCAGAAATCAACCCCATCCAAGTTGGCTGGGGTTAATTAAAAGCAACTTAGAAGTTGCGTTTAATTTTATCACTTTGACTGATGAGGATCAGTGCAGCAGTGACGGGGATAACGACGATTGCGGCTCCCAAGACGAGACTCCATAAGAAATTAGCTAAAGACGCTGTCATATAGTTGTTACCTTTTTTGGCTTTTGATACCTAACGTTAATCATTCTAAGGGTTTTTTTGCCCATTGCGTCAAAAAATTCTCAACTTTTTTCTAATAACAGTTTTCATCTGCATAGAAGAAAGAGTTATTGTCTAAATTCCTCCCACCTCCCACACTCCCTCAACCACAATATGAATATGCTTAATTGAGTAGTTTAGATCATCTACTTACTTGTCCATCTTATCATTTCTAATTTCTGAGGATGCAGATATTTTTTTTAGGGCAGTAATAGCGTGTAATTTTACGGATTTATTGGGATCTTGAGCTAATTTTTTTAAAATTTTTATTGCTAATTTATCTTTTAATTCTCCTAGAGCAACGATGATAGTTTTTTTGATTTCTGGATGACTAATAATCGGGGTTTCAGATGAGAGAAAATCCATTAAAATTTCAGTTGCTGTTGTTTGAGCTTGTTGATTTTGTTGCGTCCCTAATAAGGTAATAATTAATTTAGATAATTCTAAGTCTTCTTCCCATAGGAGAGACCTTAACTTATTTAAACCTTGAGGATTTTCTGTCCAAATTAATGCTTTAATAATTTCTTTTTTTAGGAGTTTAGGTGTTCTTGATTTTTGCAACAGTATTGATAATTGTTCTCTTGTATCTTCTGTATTGATTTTTCCTAAAGCTAAGGCTGCTTGTTGAGAAACTTCTAAATTAATATCATAAAGTAAGGGACTCAAAGCAGCAAGAAAGTTAAATTCTTCAGCAAATTCTGACTGTCTTCCTAAGGCGATAATAGCTTCTTTACGAACCTTAGAAACAGGATCATTTAAGGCCTCTATAAATATAGGAATTAACTCTTTTTTATGAAAGCTTCCTAAACATTCAATGGCTATAATCCGAATTTCTGGCTCAGTATCATTAAGGACTTTTAAGAGGGGTGAAATTGTTAATGAATGACGAATTTGTGCTAATGCTTTAACTGCTAACAGCTTAGATGAATGATTGGTTTCTAGTAAGTTTTCTAAATCCTTAATGGCAGCACTTCCCATATTACCTATTCCTTCTGCTACTATTAATAATATTTCTTCATCTTCCTCTTTATCTGCTAATATTTTTGTAAAACTAAGAATAACTTTTTTCTGTTTAAAATTCTCTAAAATACGAGCAGTAAACCATCTATATTCTAGATCAAGGCTTCTATTTTCTAACACTTCTATTAGGGGATTAATAATATTTTCTCCTAGTTTTGGTAATGATTTCGTAACGTCCCACCGTTGTTGAAAATCCCCTGTTTCTAGAATAAATAATCCTAGTTTTATGGCTTCACTCTTATCAATTTTATCTTGATTTACCATTGTTTGAAATTGCTTTAAAGCCAAATTATTATTCATCATCAATCTCTCCTAGTAATGGTTAACTTATAGTTGGCTGGTTTACTAGATTTAGAAACAATTGTAATTTCATAATACCCGCTTTCTATTAATTCCCCTGACCATTGATGTTTAAAAGAATCTTCCAGGATATTATTATTACCTGTTGGGGAATAAATTGAGAATAATAAATTGCGATCGCCTTCTAATTTTACTTGTATGGTTTCGTTGGCTTTTAAGTTAGCGACATACGCTTTTCCTCTTCCAGTTTGTAGTCTTTCTCGACGTTCAATACTGCCTTCTTCTTGGAAATTTGTGCCTATTATTTCATAACTTTCACCAGATTGCAATTCTTTTAAAGTCTCTAGGATCATAGCATTCCAAACCTGACCCATAGGTTGCTCGATAAAATCTTGGTCTTCTTGTTCAGGAAAAGTAGCCAAAAAACGCCCATCTACCAAATCATATAAGGCTCGACTGCTCAAGTATAAACGATTAACCTGTTGCTTCCATATCCTTCGTTGACTTTGTGTATAATTGCCAATATTTTTAACTGCTTCTGGACTCATAGATTCTAAGGTATCTAGTAGATGAATTGCTATTTCATCCCGTCTCTTGCGCCAAGTTGCGTCATCTTTTTCATAACTCAAAAATTTATCTTTTTGCGATGGATATTTCTGCTCAAATAGTTCCTCTACCGCCCCAATAAACCAAGTATGCTCCAGTTCTAAACGACGACGACGACTACGTATTTCGTTTTTTCTTTCTAATTCTTGATCGCTAATTTTAGGGCTAGATTTTTCATTACTAAGCACTGCCTCAGGTTCACTATTGTCCTGAGCATTGGTTATTTGAGCTATCCATAGTTTTCCTGCCCACCAACCCATCGTACCTGAAGCTAAACTCAACATCAAGACTAATAATAATTTACCGAAACAACCAAGAATGGGATTACTTTTACTGGTGGTTGATGTCATATTTATATCTATTGTTTGCTTGGGAGAAACCTTCTCTTTTTTCTGAGAAGTTTCAAGAATTGTAGCAGACTTCACCACAAGGGTTGGTACTGTTATGGGTTGAGGAGTAATCTTGCTGAGTGCGTCAATGATGTCCTGGGCCGAATTATAGCGATCGCTGGTATTTTTGGCCAACATTTTCCCTAAAATATGGGTTAAATGAGAACTAATATTTAGTTCTGGGGGAAAATTCCAGGTTAAAGTCTGTGGCACTTGTAACTGTTGAGGTTCTTTCCCCGTCAGCAACACAGAAGCTGTAGCGGCTAATGCGTATAAATCACTATTGGCACTGACGAGTCCTCGCTGGATCTGTTCCTGGGGTGCATATCCGGGTTGACCAATTTGTAGAATTTGAGTAGTTAATAGTTGAGGTTGTTTAAAATAGGTATTAGCCACCACAGATAACTGTTTAACGCTACCAAAATCGATAAAAACAGGCAATTGATCATGATCACGACAAATTATATTATCAGGGGTCAGATCACGGTGGATTATGCCTTTTTGGTGGAGATAAGCGAGAATGGGTAAAGTATCTAATAAAAATTGAGTAACTTCCCTTTCTGTAAAGACTTGTCCTTCACTCAACCGTTGTTGCAGCAGTTCACGATACGTAAAACCGGTGACATAGTCTTGTACTAAAAATAATCTGTTTTTCTTCCCTTGTTGGGATGAGAATAACTCTCGAAAGCGAGGTATTTGAGGGTGATCTAGGGTATAGAGGATTTGTGCCTTGCGTTGAAAGAGTTCTTCTGTTTTCTCTAATGCTTGGGTATCATGGACATCTGGGGCAAATTCTTGGAGAATACAAGGGTCATTGAAACGATGTCGATCCTCAGCTAGATAGGTTCGTCCTAGCTTTCCTTGACCGAGTTGTCGGAGGATCACAAAGCGATCGTTAATCGTTGTTTGTGGTTTTAACCCAGTATTCATAAATTAACTCTACCGTAATCATGATTTACTATGGTAATTCAATTATTTAAGATTTTGACACTTTAATATTTTTAACGTCCTTGTCGTCACTGTAGGGGGGGGTTAGAGGATTATCAGCTAACTTATCACAAGAATCTAAAAGTCCGTCGTAACCCACTATTCTAGTGGCATCAATTTTCAAATATCTCTAAGTTTTTGATGCTTTGTTCCTACAAAATTCAACTAATGTGCTATGTAACAATCAAATTAAAAAGTTAAGAAATCATTATCAACAAGAAACCATATTTGTCCCTATTGTGGCTATACAGAAGACCTTGATATCAATGCAACCATTAATATCCCAAAAAATGGTATTTTCATTCTCGATAGCTTGATTTTAAACTATTTTAATGGCTCTAATAATCAGTGATCCCTGTCTCTGTTTCAAGCTACCCATATTTAAGTTCACTTGTCAATCCGTGACTCCCACAATCGACATAAAAGTTCATACAAATTAAAATTAAAGAAAGTCTTTATTTTTATAGTCCTAAAACTAAGTTAGCTTTTATGAAATCACCTGAAATGTCTTCGCACCCATCAACACCATCAGAACTTGAGTTTGAAACAGAAACAACCGAGAAAAGTAACAACAACAATTCTCTAAAAACAAACCTATGGAAATGGTTAATTCTTGTCCCAATTTTAGCGGGCGGAATCAGTATTTGGCAGATTTTAACGCCTTCTTCTACCCCAACGGCTCACAGCCGTAACCAAACCCCACCCCCGAAAGCAGTCGAAACCATGACCCTAAGCGTGAGTACCGGCACAAAAAAGGTTAAATTACTGGGACAGGTAGAAGCGGGAGGGAAAGCTACCTTAAGCCCACAAATCGAGGGGACAGTAGAAAGAATTGTTGTCAAAGAAGGGGATATAGTTACCCCTGGCATGACTGTCGCCATTTTAGACGATGCGGATGCACAAATCAACCTCGCCCAAGCCAAAGCAAGATTAGTACAAGAACAAAGTAACCTCGCTAGGTTGCAAGTGGGGACACGACCTGAGATTATTCGCCAACGAGAAGCCGAACTCAAGGCCGCCCAAGCTAGAGAACAAGAAGCCCAATATAACCTGAATAGTTTGATCGCCTTGCAACCGGACTTGATCGCCCAACGTCAGGCAGAACTCGAAACCATTAAGGCCAGGGAAAAAGAAGCCCAAGATAACCTACAACGGATTGAGGGACTTAGCTTAGAAGGAGCGTTATCTGAGAGAGCGTTAGTAGAAGCACAATCAACAGCCCAAGCGGCTCATAGTCAACGGTTACGGGCTGAATCTGTCTTGAAGGCACAAGAAACCCAAAGCCATCAAACCATTGCTCAAGGGAGAACCCGTCTCGATAACGCCAAAAGCGATCGCCTTCGTCAGGCGGCCATGTTAGCCGAAGCTAAAGCAGGTCCCACTAAAGAAGAAATTGATGCACAACGAGGTGTAGTGAATGCGGTCAAAGCTGCCGTAGATCAGGCAAAATTGAGCCAAGAACGCACGAAAATTAAGGCATCTGTACCAGGGGTTGTTCAGTCTCGCCAAGCTGATCCAGGGGACTATTTAGAGGTCAATGATCCTATTTTAACCCTAGTGAGCGATCGCTCACTAGATATATTTCTAGAAGTTCCTGAAAGTTTCAGTGGACAAGTAAGGGAAGGAATGAAGGTTAATTTATTTGCCAGAGCTTTACAAAACTGGGAAAAAGTAACAGAAATCACGGCCGTTGTTCCTGCTGCTGATACCAATTCTCGTCGACAATTAGTGCGAGTTACCTTGAATAATCCACCCAAAAACCTCTTACCTGGCATGGCAATTCAAGCTAATTTAATCATACCAATCTTAGATAGTAATACCTTTACTGTGCCTAGAGATGCTTTAACGAGAAGAGGAGAGCAATGGTTATTATTCAAGGTGAATGATGATCAAGCAGAACAATTAGAAGTAGAATTAATTGCTGATCTGGGGAAAGAAGTGATCATTAGTCATCCTCAGTTACAAAAAGGTCAATCCATTGTCATTAGAGGCGGGGATGGACTTAAAAATAATGCTGTGATCAAAATTGTTAAAAGTTAATAATTAGTTGTCATTTATCAAGTCAAACAATTAAGAGTTTAGATCATGTTAGACAGTCAACCAAAAATTACGAATCAACCCAAAGTGAGTTTAAGAACCAAAGATATTGTGGCAGCTTATACCTTACTTAGAATTGTAGTCGGTGTCAACTATTTTAACCACGGATTTACAAGAGTTTTTGATTTACCTACCTTTATTAATGCGATGGTTACTACCATGCAAGATTCAGGAATACCCGAATTTTTAGTGAGAATTAATGCGGGTTTAGTGCCACCAGTTGAGTTAATTATTGGGGTTTTAATTACGGTAGGATTTTTAACTAGAAGTGCTTTAATTGCTTGTTTCATCCTCATGGTGATTCTGATGTATGGAATTACAATTATTCAAAATTGGGACGGAGCAAGCAGTCAATTAATTTACAACATTGTGCTATTCATTCTCTTAGTCGGTGTCAATTTTAATCGAATTTCAGTTGATAATTGGTTAAAAAATAGACAAACTTAATAGCACAAAATATTATCATAAAAAGGAACTAAAAAATGAGCTTAATTAGAACAGCCGTTCGTTGGCGACATGGCACAGGGGTTTTATTTGCTTTACTGGCTATTTTTGGCATCTTATCTCTGTTTAATTTACCCCTAGAATTACAACCCGGCGGCGATCGCCCAGAAATTACGATTACCACCCCTTACCCTGGTGCTAGTCCCGCAGAAGTAGAAGACTTGGTTACTCGTCCTATCGAGGAACGCTTAGAAGAAGTGCAAGGGGTACAAGAGATTAGTAGTACCAGCAGTGCAGGAACCAGTCTTATTAGTGTGGAATTTACTTGGAATAGCGATATTGAGCGCAGTTTACTCGATATTCTCAATAAATTGCAACAAGTAGAAGCCCTTCCCCTAGAAGCAGACGAGTCTGACGTAGAAGTGGTTAGTGCGGGTAGTAGTCCCATGATGTGGGTGATTTTAATCCCCAAAGAAGGGTATACCCCCGATGAGTACCATTATCGAGACTTAGTAGATGACATCATTATTCCCCGTTTACGTCAAGTGCAAGGGGTGGGACAGTTTCTCATTTCTGGGGGAAGAGAACGGGAAGTAGAGGTGATCGTTGACCCCAAAGCATTAGCCGATCGCAACCTGACGATAGGAGACGTAGTCCATACCTTGCGCAGTAATAACCGAGATATTCGTGGCGGTCCATTAGTGTTGGGAAGACGGGAATATCGAGTGAGAACCCTGAGTCGTATCGATGATGTACAAAAGTTAGAAGGGTTTGTCTTGCGTCGAGATGAGTCAGGAACCGTTTATTTAGGGGATGTGGCTCAGGCCAGGATGGGAAGGGCCATACGAGATCGGGCTTTAGTACGGAATAATAAGCCAGCTGTCGCTGTTGGTATTATGAGGCAAGTAGGGGGGAATGTTCCCCAAATATCCGCCGGTATTCGCTCTACTTTAGCAGACTTGGAAACAAGATTTGATCGAGAAGGGGAAGGGGTCACCTTTGATATTGCTTATGATGAAAACGATTACATTAACGCTTCTATTTCCTTTGTCCAAAGTAACCTCATTATGGGTGCGATCCTAGCAGCCCTCATTTTACTGTTATTTTTGGGGTCTTTAAGAACCGTTGGGGTGATCGCCATTGCTATTCCCAGCACCCTCATTACAGTGTTTATCGTCTTCTATTTATTGGGTCGTAGTCTCAATGTCATTAGTTTAGCTGGTTTGGCTTTTGCGGTGGGGATGGTAGTGGATAATGCGATCGTTGTCTTAGAAAATATATTTACCCAGATGCAGCAAGGGAAAACCCCGATGAAAGCTGCCATTGATGGAACCGAGGAAGTGGGTGGGGCCATGTTAGGGTCTACCTTAACCACAGTGGCCGTCTTTGCACCTATTGTCCTGGTCACAGGGGAAGCGGGACAATTATTCTTTGATATTGGTATTGCCCTATCTGCGTCGGTTTTATTTTCCTTATTTGCTGCATTAACTCTCGTTCCCATGTTGGCAGGACTGTTTTTAAACCGCAGAGAAGCTGAACAAATGTTAGCAGAGGTTAACTATCAAGGCAATAACTGGTTAGAAATAAAAATTGCGCAAACTTCCGCCATATTTCGTAAAGGACAAGGAAAATTAGAAGACTTTCTCCTGAAAACCGTTCGCTGGGGCCTAGGAAGAGGTCGGGTCAAACGCCGTTTAATCATTTTAGCGATTCCCGTTGCTTTAATTTTTATCAGTATTAAACTCTTACCTCCGGCTGACTATTTACCCCAAGGGAATCGCAACCTTATTTTATGGTTAGCTCAACCCTTCCCAGGTACCAGTATTCCTGAAACCATTAAACAGTCAGAGGCCCCGAGAAAGTTTGTCAGCGAACAACCAGAGGTGATGCGAACCCTCTATGTTCATAGTCCAGGAAGACGCTTCATTGCTGCTTTTGTTCACCCTGAGCAAGCGACGGGTAACACCTTAGATGGGTTAGTGAACCGACTTCGCAGTAAAGGGGTGGAATTTCCTGGATATCGCTTTATGGTTCCCATTCGGGCTTCTATTTTTAATGATCCAGGAAAAGAATTTGAAGTGCAAATTGTAGGGGACAATTTAGACGAGTTAAACGCCTTACAACAGCAACTTAACCAAGAGATTCGACAACTTCCTGGTGTTCGGAACGTTCGCTCTAATTTTGTCACTGGTGCCCCGGAATTACAAGTGATACCCAACCGTGTTCGTTTAGCTGAGGTGGGGTTATCAGAGTCAGACATAGGATCTATGGTACAAACGGCTTTAGGGGGGTTGAGAGCGTCTGAATTTGTGGACGGGAAACGGGAATTAAATGTTAGTGTGGAACTCAAAGACACTTTTGTACAAACCCCTGAACAACTGCGACAACTAGCTATTTATAATGGCCAAGGTAAACGGGTTCAATTATCGGATGTCGCTGATGTTCTCGAAACCACTGGACCTGAAACTATTAATCATCTCAATGTAGAACGATCTATCACTTTAACAGTAAGTGTGGCTGCAGATGCACCTCTGGGCGCATTGGTGAACCAAACGGAACAACAAATATTAGAACCCTTGCGCAAGAGTTTACCTCCTGGTATTCGCTTAGAATTAGGGGGATCGGCTGATGTTTTAGCGGAAACATTATTACAATTAGGGGCAACTTTTTTACTCTCTTTGGTGATTACCTATTTGTTACTGGTCGCCTTATATCGTTCTTTTCTTTATCCCCTCTTAATTATGGCTACAGTTCCCATGGGAATGACCGGTGCCTTATTAAGTTTAGTCCTAGCGAATATGATTCCTGGGGTGGTGGTTCCTTTGGATATGATTACGGGATTAGGGTTTGTGATTTTAACGGGAGTTGTGGTTAACAATGCCATTTTATTAGTGGATCGGGCCTTGCAATTACAAGCAGAAGGTTTGGATTATGATGCTTCTTTGTATTATGCTGTGGGCGATCGCCTACGTCCCATTTTTATGTCCGCAGGAACCAGTGTTTTAGGAATGTTACCCTTAGCAATTATTCCAGGAAAAGGGGCTGAACTCTATCAAGGTTTAGGCATTGCTTTAACAGGAGGATTGATTTTATCTACCTTTTTAACCCCTACGGTTATTCCTGCTTTAATGGGATTATTACGAGATTTTGAGGGAACAAAAAGCAAGAAACAGAAAACAGTTAAAATCTCTCAGAAGAAGGAAAAACAGGAAAAACAAGAAAAACAAGAAAAACAGAAACAACATTAATCATGTAGGGTGGGTTAGACGGCTAAAGTTTACAATAAAAATAAGAAGGGACAAGTCCGTCGTAACCCACCATTTTACTAACACAATCTAGGAGTAACAGATATTAACAACTAACAAGAAATTTAATCATGAGTTTTTGATTAAAGATTAAACTGTGACCGTTTCATTAATGGGATTAATTATCTTAAATTTTTCAGTTTTTACTCCCCATTAATTATTTTTTGGTTAATACAACGAAAATTAACACAAGGGGGGAAGTCAAGGTTTTTAATTAAAATTAATATTATTTAAAGAAATATGCTGGATTGGTGATCAGCCAAATTAAATCTTAGTATTTTTGATGTATTTTGATTCATTGTTTCAAAGTCTTTTTTAACAACATAAAAATAATTTAAAACTATCAGGTTAGGGGAGTTGAGAAAATTGTTGATAAGCAAAATATTAGATAGGAAGGTGGGCAAATTAGATACTTATTTTAGCTACTCAGAATCTAGAAAAATTTGCCCACTCTACAAAACTAAATTATCAATTATCAATTATCCATTCTCCAAAAGTACGGATATCCACATCTCAAAGGTGTGATCATCCCAAACTGTCGATATTGCCAAAATAAGAGACAATAATAAACAACAATATGTAAACCCTATTTTAGATTGAGAAGCTATGGCTGTACTCGAAAAAGGTAACATTACCATCCATACCGAGAATATTTTTCCCATTATTAAGAAGTCTCTCTACACCGATCATGAAATCTTCTTACGGGAATTAATTTCTAACGCAGTTGATGCGATTTCTAAGCTAAAAATGGCTTCTTTAGCAGGAGAATTATCGGGAGAGGTTCCTGAACCTGAAATTAGCATTACAGTTGATAAGAATGATAAGACCCTATCTATTTATGATAACGGGATTGGGATGACCGTTGAAGAAATCAAAAAATATATCAACCAAGTTGCATTTTCTAGTGCCGAAGAATTCATCCAAAAATATCAAAAAGATGCTAATGAATTAATCGGACATTTTGGTTTAGGTTTCTATTCTGCTTTCATGGTTGCTAAACAGGTAGAAATCGATACTTTATCTTATAAAGAAGGTTCAGAAGCGGTTCATTGGTCTTGTGATGGTTCTCCTGAGTTTGAGTTAACTGAATCTTCCCGTACTCAAATTGGGACTACGATTACATTAACCTTGATGGAAGAAGAAGAAGAATATTTAGAATCGCAACGAATTCGTCAATTAGTTAAAACTTATTCTGACTTTGTTCCTGTTGCTATTAAGTTTGAAAATGAAACCATTAACCGACAAAAAGCTCTTTGGAAAGAATCCCCCCAAAATCTAACGGATGAGGACTATTTAGAATTTTATCGTTATCTTTATCCCTTCCAAGAAGAACCCTTACTCTGGGTACATTTAAACACTGATTATCCCTATCTTTTAAACGGGATTGTATACTTTCCTAAATTGCGTCCTGATGTTGATGTATCTCAAGGTCATATTAAACTGTTCTGTAACCAAGTATTTGTTAACGATCACTGTGAGGAAATTATCCCTGAATTTTTAATGCCATTAAGAGGGGTTATTGACAGTCCAGATATTCCCTTAAACGTTTCTAGAAGTGCATTAACAAATCATCGGACAGTTCGCAGTATTACCAATCATATCGCTAAAAAGATAGCCGATCGTCTCAAATCTATCTATGAAGAGACTCCAGAAAACTATATTAAGTGTTGGCAAGATGTGGGAACTTTCATTAAATATGGTTCCCTGAAAGATGAGAAGTTCAAAAAACAAGTAGAGGATATTCTCATCTATGAAACTACCTATAAAGCTGATAATGTAGCCGAAAAATCTGATACAGAATCCCCACAAATTCAAGTTGAAGGGGAAGGAGATGTCTGGGAAGATGTCAGTTCTAAAACAGAAGAAACAGAAAAATTTAGCTACGAAAGTGAAGGTTACACCACCTTACCTGCTTACCTAGAACGGAATAAAGAGCGTCATGAAAATCGGGTGTTTTACTGTACCGATACAAACACCCAAGCGACTTATGTAGAACTCTACAAAAATCAAGGTTTAGAGATTCTTTTTATGGACTCTTTCATTGACACTAATTACTTTATTCCTTTCCTCGAAAGAGAATATTCTGATGTTAAATTTTCCCGTGTTGATGCTGAATTAGATGATACATTACTTCAGAAAGATAAAGCAGATGAAATTGTTGATCCCAACAACAATAAAACCCGTAGCGATCAAATTAAAGAAATCTTTGAAAAGGCTTTAAATAATCCTAAACTCAACATTCGTACCCAATCATTAAAGTCTGATGACCCTCAAAGTACCCCTCCTGCAATGGTATTATTACCCGAAGCGATGAGACGTTTACAGGAGATGATGGCCATGTCACAACAGCAAACAATGAACTTCCCAGAAGAACACGTTTTTGTGATTAATACCAGTCATCCTTTGATCGAAAATATCTATCAGTTAAGTCAGGGAAGTATTATCCAATCAGGGGGTGAGTCTCCTTCTGCTGAAATGGCTAAAATGTTATGTCAACATATCTATGATCTAGCATTAATTGCTCAAAAAGGACTCGATGGAGAAGGGATGAAATCGTTTATTGAACGATCTAATCAAGTGTTAACTCGTTTAACGAAATAACCCTTTTAAAAGGAGTATAAACATATAGCTATACTCCTTTTAAGTTAGGAAAGAAGAACATCGTCATCAGTAATGCTGTGTGAGAAATGAGAACATATCGGGACATAATACTATTATGTCCCTACCCATATACTCTTTGGTTTTTTCGCAACTGAAACCTGATTACTATAACTCTTGAACTATTACAAAGAAACAAAACATAAAAATATTACGTCATATAGGTTAGTTGAAAAATATTAGATATTAAAACAAACAAGATACTTCTGCTACAGTTTCTAATCGATAAATCGAACATTAGAGGAACAAAGAAAATAGTTTATTAACCTTAGTTTATGCTTAAATCGTTCAGAAATAAATTCTTACTCACTCCCTTTTTCAATCGTAACCTATTTACCACTATTCTCCTAGTTTTAACAACATTACAAGCAACATTACCAGCAAAAGCACAACCCCAACTCATTCCCTTTTTACCGCAACTTAATGATACTGATAGTTGGTTACCTCAAAACTCTCAAGACAGTAATATAACCACTTGTATTCGTCTGGATGGACGTTGTGTATTTACTATAACCTATCCGAGATCAAACATTAGGGAACGAGTTGATATTATTCAAACTCGTTTAGATCGGATTAGTGAACTTTATTTCTCTCAAGAAAATCCCGAACTGAAGATTACGATAAAAGGACAAAAAAACCCAACAATTTATGTTGATATTAGTGATAAAAGCCTACAATTAATTACCATTGGCAATCTTGATTTTGAAAATGAAGGGATTGATGCACAGACAAAAGCTGAAAATATTAGTGAGCAATTAGAACAAAGATTAAAGCAAGGAAAAAGGGAGCGGAAGCTAGAATCTTTGCTAACAAAAGGATTGATGGCACTGGGTATTTTAGGCGGCACTTTAGTTGCTAATAAACTGATATCTGTTAAAATTAACCGCTTAAAATCCTCTCAAGAAAAAATTATAGAAGAAAGAGAAGATCAACCCCTTTCAATGTTGCTAACTAATCGTCAAAATTGGAATATTAAAGAAGCCCAATATCGACTATTACAACTGGCACAAGCAGGGATTTGGATTGGAGCAAGTTTAATCATAGTAGGACTTTTCCCCTACACAAGAATTGCTAAAATTTGGTTAATTACCCTTTTAAAAATTCCTGCTAGGCTAGGAATTGTCTGCTTAGGAACTTATGTTGCTATTCGCTTAAGTTACGCCATTATTGCTAAATCTACTTCTGTGTTGATGATTCGTAACTTATTAGATTTTCGTGAAAATGAACGGTTGCAGTTGCGAATTAATACAGTTACAGTTGTGTTTCGTAGTGTCCTCACTGTAATTTGTACGGGTGCAGGTGCAATTATTGGCTTATCTGTAATAGGGATTAATATAGCACCCTTATTAGCTGGTTTAGGTATTCTAGGGGTTGGGGTATCTTTAGCCTCTCAAAACCTCATTCGAGATGCGATAAATGGCTTTTTTATTATTCTTGAAGATCAATATGCGGTAGGAGATATAATTCAAGTTCAAGAGTTCGGAGGATTAGTAGAAAATATTAACTTGAGAATCACACAATTACGTGATCCTGAAGGAAGATTAATTACTATTCCTAATAGTGAAGTGAAAATTGTGGCTAATCTTTCTAGTAAGTGGTCACGGGCAGATTTAATCATTCCTATTGCTTATGATGCTGATGTTGATCAAGCTTTATACATTGTTAAAGATGTGGCTGAAACAATGGCAAATGATAGACAATGGAAATATTTTATTATCGATAAACCTGAAATATTAGGGGTGGAAAACTTTGAAGAACGAGGGTTAATTATTCGAGTGTGGATTAAAACTAAACCCCTCAAACAGTGGGAGGTGTCTAGAGAATTTCGCCGTCGTCTCAAAGTAGAATTTGATAAACAAGGTTTACCTTTACCTGTCCCTCAACAAAAAGTTTGGTTCACAAGTGATAATATAAATAGTAACGATCATAATGATCACATTGTTGTTTAATTTAAACAGAAATTATGCGTCTTCTACATACAATGTTACGGGTGAAAAACCTCGAAGAATCCTTAAAATTCTACTGTGATGTTTTAGGAATGAAACTCCTTCGCCAAAAAGATTATCCAGGAGGTGAGTTTACCCTTGCTTTTGTGGGTTATGGAGATGAGTCTGAAACTTCCGTCATTGAATTAACCTATAATTGGTCAGTGGACTCCTATGATATTGGAAATGCCTATGGACATATTGCGTTAGGGGTTGATGATATTTATGGAACTTGTGAAAAAATTAGACAACAGGGTGGAAATATTACTAGAGAACCGGGCCCCATGAAACACGGTACAACAGTGATTGCCTTTGTGGAAGATCCTAACGGTTATAAAGTGGAATTAATTCAACTAGGAACCCAAGGATCGGCGAAAGAACAAAAAGAAACTGTTGGCGCAAACGCTTAAAATATTGTAGGGTCAACTAATGAATTGACCCTGCAATATCGTAAATATAAATATGAAATTTCAAGAAATCGTCGAAAAACTAAGTCCTCTAGTAACTGAACATAGTTTAACCGCTAATAAAGATAATAATCCTGAAATTATAGCTGTTGCAGCCGTTACTGAAGCGCAAACGCAACAGTTAAGTTATATTGAAGGCCCTAAGTTTGCTGCTATGGTAAATAAAACCGAGGCCAGTGCCTTGATTTTGCCCCGTGATCAGGGTTTACAGCAAGAAGCGACTCAAAAAGGTCTGGCTTGGTTAAGTACCCCAGAACCTCGTTTAACCTTCGCTCACGCCATAAAATTATTTTATACCCCTTTTAAACCCTCCCCAGGGATTCATGAAACCGCCATCATTGATCCCAGTGCAACCTTGGGCAAAGATGTCTATATTGGTCCTCATGTCATTATTCAACAGGGGGTTACCATTGGGGATAATGTTTGCATTCAGGGAAATGTCGTTATTTATCCTCAAGTTACCATCGGCGATCGCACCTTACTCCACGCTAACTGTACCATTCACGAACGGGCCCAGATCGGCAATGATTGCGTCATTCATAGCGGGGCCGTCATTGGAGCCGAAGGGTTTGGCTTTGTTCCCACTCCCGAAGGTTGGTTTAAGATGGAACAGTCTGGTTATGTTGTCTTAGAAGATGGGGTGGAAATCGGCTGTAATAGTGCGGTTGATCGCCCTGCAGTAGGAACTACTCGCATTGGCCGTAACACGAAGATGGATAATTTAGTCCATATTGCCCATAACTGTCAAATTGGTGAAAATTGTGTCATGGCATCTCAAGTTGGGTTAGCAGGGGGTGTTACCCTTGGTAAACGGGTGATCCTCGCCGGACAAGTGGGTATTGCAAACCAAGCAAAAATCGGAGATGGGGCGATCGCTACGGCACAAACCGGCATTCCTAGTGATGTCGCTGCTGGGGAAATTGTTTCGAGTAGTCCGGCGGTTCCTAACAAGTTATATTTAAAAGCATCTGCTATTTATAAAAAGCTGCCTGAGATGTATCAAACTTTAAAACGTCTGCAAAAAAAATTAGACGAATAAGTTCCTTTCTCGGTTTTCTTGATGGTAATTACTCTAAAATTTCTTTTTCTGAGGTTTAAATAATAATGACTCACTATGGGTTAATCTGTCCCTCATCCACTGGCCATCTCAATACCATGTTTCCCTTGGGTAAAGAACTACAAAGACGGGGTCATCGTGTTACTTTATTAGGGATCTTGGATGTCGAATCGAAAACACTAGCATCTGGCCTAGAATTCAAAGGACTGGGAGAATCTAAGTTTCCCAAGGGGAAAATGTCAGAAATATTAGCTGACTTAGGTAAACTCAATGGTCTTAAAGCATTAAAATATACCGTCGATTGGATCGCAGAGGAGGCCCGTGTGTTAATGGACGATGGACCAAAGTGCATCAAAGAAGCAGGTATCGAAGCTTTGTTAGTGGATCAAGCATCTTTCGGAGGGGAAGTTCTCGGTAATTATCTAGACATTCCCTTTATTACCGTTTGTAGTGCCGTGGTATTTAGTCGGGACGAAAGTATTCCGCCACATTTTACCAACTGGGACTATAACCCATCTTGGTGGGGAGAACTGCGTAATCGACTGGGTTATCAGCTAGGCGATCGACTTGGTAAACCCCTCATAGACATAATTAATGAGTATCGTCGGCAATGGAAAGTACCGATCCCATCGCATCCCCATGAATACTATTCCCCCTTCGCTCAAATCAGTCAACAACCAGCAGCATTAGAATTTCCCAGAAAACACTTACCCCCCTGGTTTCATTTTACCGGGCCCTATCATAGTTCAGTGGGTCGAGATGTGCCTGATTTTCCCTATGAAAAATTGACCGGACAACCCTTGATTTATGCTTCTTTAGGAACCATCCAAAATCGTTTGATCCAGGTTTTTCAACAGATCGCAGAAGCTTGTGTAGGGTTAGATGTTCAATTAGTCATTTCTTTGGGGGGTTCAGCTAAACCTGAGTCTTTGCCACCCCTTGGTGGTTCACCCCTGGTGGTGGAATATGCACCCCAGTTGGAATTGTTGCAAAAAGCGACCCTAACCATTACCCATGCAGGGATGAATACCACCTTAGAATGTCTTACCAATGGTGTGCCTATGGTTGCTATTCCCATTGCCAATGATCAACCAGGAATTGCCTCGCGCATCGTTTGGGCCGGATGTGGGGAAGCAGTACCCATCAACAGTGTCAAGGTTTCTAAACTGCGAACTGCTATTGAAAAGGTGTTAACAGAAGATTCTTACAAACAGAATGCTTTGCGGTTACAAGCAGCTATTAAAGAATCTGGTGGCGTTACTCAAGCGATTGATATTGTAGAACAAGCAGTATCTACGAGAAAACCTGTTTTAGCACAACAATGAATAGGTTTAGCTATCTTAAATTTATTTACGAATAGCGTACAAATTTAAGTTATTCAACTCATCAGGTAAAAGATTATTCTTTTCAGTTATGGTCTCGAATCCATAATTAATGAGCATCTTCTTGATTTTATCTACTCTTCCTTCTACATCATGAACTTCAGCAATAATTTGCTTGATTTTTCCCCAATCTTTTTCTTCTATTCCTTGTAACACTTCATACTCTGCTCCTTCTACATCTATTTTCAGTAGGTTTATTGTATCAATTTCTAATTCACTAATAACAGAAGATAACGTTCTCAATTCACCCTGAACTTGTTGATTGTGAAAACAATATTCTACTTCTTCTTGAGTAAGGAAGGACTCCATCACATTTCTTTGCTGTAATTTTTCGAGAGGTTTTGTGGTTGAATTACCTGCCATATTAGGGTAAAAAGTAAAGACAACTTCAGCCTGATTTTCTGAACTTATCCCATAATTAAATAAAAATACATTTTTAATTGAATGTAACTCCATATTCTTTTCTAAGACTTCAAAAATTGATGGAATTGGTTCAAAAGAATAAATTTTAAGAGAATTAAATGATTGATTTAAAAATAGAGGAAAAAGTCCAATATTTGCCCCTACATCAAAAATGCAGTCTCCTTCATTGACAACAATGCCATGTTTAAAATATTGCTGATC
This sequence comes from Crocosphaera sp., assembly GCA_051439445.1. Taxonomy (GTDB): domain Bacteria; phylum Cyanobacteriota; class Cyanobacteriia; order Cyanobacteriales; family Microcystaceae; genus Crocosphaera. The sequence continues at coordinate 9,618 of JBFRWG010000072.1, read as the reverse complement.
AGTAAATATTTCTGAAAAAATCAATTCTGTCTCTTGCTGACTACTTATATAATAACAGTCTAAGCCATTAGAAAAAGTCATTTTTTTTGGTGTCATAACTATACTCCATGCTAAGAAAATAAATGGAATAATCCTATTTTTAACTAACTTAGTGCATATTGCCCATAACTGTCAAATTGGAGAAAATTGCGTTATAGCTTCTCAAGTTAGTTGGCTTAGCTGGTGGTATTACCTTGGGTAAACGGGTGATATTAGCTCGACAAGTGGGTATTGCTAACCAAGCTAAAATAGCAGAATTAGAATTTCCTAGAAAACAACTACCCCCTTGGTTTCATTTTACTGCGCCTTATCATAGTTCAGTGGTCGAGATGTGCCTGATTTTCCCTATGAAAAATTGACCGGACAACCCTTGATTTATGCTTCTTTAGGAACCATCCAAAATCGTTTGATCCAGGTTTTTCAACAGATAGCAGAAGCTTGTCTGGGGTTAGATGCTCAATTAGTCATTTCTTTAGGGGGTTCGGCAAAAACTGAGTCTTTGCCACCCGTTGCCGATTCACCCCTGGTGATGGATAATTAATTCATTCGCTGGAAAACCTCCTCATGGATTAAATTAATTGAGGCTAAATATCCTATATAGTTATTAATCCTCACAAAATCCATAATTAATTATTCAAGTCATAATTTTATTAAAAAAAGAACAGATGAGTATCAAGTACATTTTTTGTATTAATCCTGGGCGGAGTGGCTCTGACTATTTAACAGAATTACTATCTAAAGCTGAAAACAAGGTTAGTATTCATGAGGGATTACCAATTATGAATGGTTTTCCCATGCAAGCCTTTAATAATGGAGATGAACAATGGTTACAAAAATTGATGCCTTTGAAAATCAAAGAAATTAGCAAACAAAGTAAAAATGGTCGAAAAATTTATTGTGAAACCAATCATTCTTTTATTAAAGGTTGGGGTTACTTACTTCCTGATAAGTATATATCCCAAGAAGAAATAGGAGTCATTATTTTACGCAGAGAAGTTCATAAAAATTCCTATAGTTTTCTTCGCCTTCGGGGTGTTCCAGGGATTTCAGAATGGACTAGAACTTGGCTACTAACCCCTAATTCTAAGCGTGATTTAAGTCAGCCTTCTGATAACGCAAATCTTTACGATCTTTGTCAATGGTATGTAGAGGAAACTTATCTTCGTGCCGAAGAATATAAAAAAATGTTTCCGAAAATTACTTATGTAGAATGTGATTTAGAACAGTTAAATCAATACAATTTTGTTGTCGAAATGTTTGCCACCTTTGGTCTTGTTCCTTTACCTGTCCTAAAAGATACAGTTGGAAGAATTGTTAATTCAAGAAATGAGTGGCCCAAATTAGCGTTAGAAGAATTATTGGCAAAGCCAAACTACCCTAGTGCAGATAGTTTAAAATACACAGAAAGAGATACATTAATTACTGAGATGATAAACTATTTGCAAGACAAGAAAGGCGATGAAATTGATCAAGCAGAACCTGACTATGCAATGGGTGGAACTTTTGCCAATGAAGCAACTCGAATTGTAGCTAATGCAGAACAAGAATTAGAGGAGGTGTTTAACTATTCATTAATGTTTACAGAAACTGAAATAATTCTGATTTGGGAGTTGTTATCAGTTATCAATCCTAGAGATATTTTTTTATTGTGCTGTCAACGTTCTTCAGACCTTGGAATTCATTATCGTTACGATTTTAATCAGACTTTCAGTTTAGCAGCAATGATACAAAAATTAGGTTTACTCCAAGTAATTTCAATGATGATTAAAGGAATATGGAAAAAAGATTATACTCATCGTCAAGCCTCATCTTAACGATGAGCATCAATAAGGTTTAAGATTTCTAAATACCATCTGTTAACCTGAAATAGAGCTAGTTTGAAGAACTGGCTGATTTTGCTCCCTTATTCCCTTCACCATCATCTCAAAATCATTGGGAGGTGCTAATAATAAACCCCGACGCACAGGTAACAATGGTTTATTATCAGTTAATTTTAACTGCCAATGGGATAAGATTGTTGCCAGAATCAGTTTCATTTCAAATTGAGCAAAGGCCATCCCAATACAGCGACGACTACCCCCCCCAAAGGGAAAATACTCATAAGGGGAAAATTGCTTCTCTAAAAATCGTTCGGGTTTAAACTGTTTCGGTTGAGGATAAAGGTCTTCTCGATGATGGGTAAGATAAATACAAGGGGTTAAAATTGCTCCAGGTTCAAAGTCATAACCTCCTATGTTTAGGGGTGATAATACCATACGCTGAATCCCCATCATGGCCACAGGATAAATGCGTAGGGTTTCTTTATAAACTGCATCTAAATAGGGTAAGCGAAAAATTTGATTGGGATCTCGATTTTCCCCTAAAGTTGCTAATTCTTCTAGCAGTTTTTCTCGAACTTCGGGTAAACGATGAATCCAGTAAAAGGCCCAAGATAAGGATGTTGCAGTGGTTTCGTGGCCTGCTATTAATAGGGTAATTAACTCGTCTCGTAATTCTACATCGCTCATGGATTCCCCAGTTTCATCCCTAGCAGCCATCATCAATGATAGTATATCCGTTCGAGAGGGATCGGGGTTGTCTCGTCTTTCTTGGATCTCTTCGTAGATAAGTTTATCAATTTGACGCTCATTTTCTTTTAACCGTCCCCAAGGACTCAAGGGGCCCCAATCTTTTTGTAAGATAGGAAAGAGTAATAATATGGCTCTAAAAATGGATTTCGCGCCTTCTAATCGACTGGTTAAGAGTTGGTCTAGTTGTTCGTAACGAGGCCCCTCTTTTAATCCAAATACTGCCTTTAAAATAACTTGAAACGTAATTCCTTGCATGGCAGAGCGAACGCAAAAAGGTGAGGCAATTTTCCATTGATTGGTCACTTTTTCAGTCATGTCTTGGATGATCTTGCCATAAGCAAGCATTCTTTCTCCATGAAATGGTGGAGTTAATAGTTTGCGTTGTCGTTTATGGCGATCGCCTGAGAGAGTAATTAATGATTGTTGACCCAGAAAGGGAGATTTTACCCCTGCGACTTCACCAGAATCTAAAGATTTGGGATCGGTTGCAAAAATTTCTTGAATGGCTTTAGGATTACTAACAATTACGACAGGTCTTTTTCCTAGACCAATGTGGGCCGTAAATATGTCTCCATAGCTTTGGTAATAGGTTTCCAATACTTCTAATGGTTTAGTAATCCATTTTAGTTTTTGTTTTAATGAAGGTTTTTTAGGTCCATCTGGTAGTTGATATTTAGTCATTTGTATTACACTGAAAGCTATGATTTATTATACACAATTCTCTAAAAATGAAATTACAGCAACAACTTCAAGAAAAACGGGAGAGCATTCTCAAAATTGCTGCTCAACATGGTGCATTTAATATTCATATTTTTGGTTCCGTTGCTAGAGGAGAAGAAACACAAGATAGTGACATTGATTTTTTAGTAGAAATGGAATCGCGAAGAAACTTATTAGATAGAATTGAATTGATTCAAGACTTAGAAGATTATCTGGGTTGCAAAGTTGATGTCGTTACATTTAAAAGTTTGCGAGACTATTTTAGAGAAAAAATAATTAAGGAGGCGATTTTTCTGTGAAAGATTATGATATTTATTTAGTTGAGATTTTAGACAAAATTGAGCAGATTGAATCTTATACTAAAGATGAAAAATAACATTTTTATTCGTCTTTATTAATTCAAGATGGAGTCATTCGCTGTTTTGAAGTTAGAGGAGAAGCTGTTAAACAACTTTCTCCAAAAATTAGACAAAAATATTCAAAAATAACTTGGAGAAAAATAGCAGGTTTTAGAGATGTTTTAATTCATAATTATATGGGGATTGATGTAGATGAATTTTGGGGAGTAATTGAAAACTTTTTACCGACCTTGAAACAAGAAATTATTGCTATCATAGAAAATCAACAGGATGACAATAACTCTACCTAAAGAATCTCTAATTCTTCTTCAGGTTCATTCATTTCTTCTAACGTTTGCCATCCGGGTTGCCATAAAGAACGATCTTTAAACTGTTGTGCATTGATCCAAAAACGGACATTTGCATCACAAGAAGCCACCATTTCAGCAAAAACAAACTTACCTTGATTTTTTCGGTTAACAACTTGGAAATGTCGCCATCCCCAAGTCCTTTGTTTCGCTGTCCATTTTGACCCCAATAGGTGAGGAAATTTTTGTTTCTTTGCCATAATTTATCGTTAGTGAATAACAAAAATTTTATTATATTTTAATCTAATTTATACAAAATTTTTGCTTATGATAAGAGTTAAATTAACTTGTATTTCAATAATTATACCATGAGTAAAGTCCTGAGTGAAGCATCTACTGAAAAAACGAAAAGCCCCCTTAATAAAGTTTTAGAATGGTTAGGGGTTATCGCCTTGGTTTATTTACTTATTACTGCTGTTAGTTTAATCGGTTCAGGGTTTAAATCAGCCACAGGAGAACAAGCAGAAGAATTATTTGCTTTTGCCACCAATCCCTTTGCAGGTTTAATTGTCGGCACCATCGGAACAGCCTTAATTCAATCATCAAGTACCGTTAGTTCTATTATCGTTGGGTTAGTAGCTGGAGGTCTCCCTGTAACGGTTGCTGTTCCTATGATTATGGGGTCAAATATTGGCACTACAATTACTAATACATTAGTCAGTTTAGGCCATATTCGTAGTCAAGAAGAATTTAGAAAAGCTTTTGCTGCTGCGACAATTCATGATTTTTTTAACCTAATTAGTGTTATCTTATTTTTGCCTTTAGAAATAACGACTCATTGTCTGGAAAAATCCGCCCTATTTCTCTCTCAATTTTTCATCGGTGGAGAATCAAAAAGTATTGATAAATTTAATTTTATTCAAGCAATTATTAACCCTTTTGCTAATACAATCAAAAAAAGTACATCAATTTTTAATGAACCTTTTAATAGCCTTGCTTTGATTTTAATTGGCATTATTTTGATTTTCATTTCTATTCTATATATTGGCAAATTACTAAAAATTTTAATGGTAGGAAAAGCCAAAATAATGTTGCAAACTGCCATAGGAAAAAGTCCGATTCTGGGAATTTTTTCGGGAACCATTGTAACAATTTTGGTACAATCTTCCTCAACTACAACCAGTTTAATTATTCCCTTAGCAGGAAGCAGTTTATTAACCTTAGAAGATGTTTATCCCTTTACTTTGGGGGCAAATATTGGCACTTGTATAACTGCCTTATTAGCAGCAACTGCTGTTACTGAAAATGGCATAGCTGCCCTAGAAATTGCCCTGGTGCATTTACTGTATAATGTTTTTGGTGTTATTATTATTTACGGACTTCCTTTTTTGAGAAAACTGCCTATTTTGGGAGCAACAATTTTAGCCGATGTAGCTAGTAAGAGGAAATATATAGCCTTTATTTATATTGTTAGTGTCTTCTTTATTTTACCAGGAATCTTATTGGTAATAAGCACCATGAAACCTTAAAAAGCCATGTTAAACAGATTCAAGAAATGGTTATCTCCCAGTATTATCGTTTAGTTGATCAACTGGGAGACGTGGATGATTCCCTACGATTCTTTCAACGATAAACTAACTAAACCTAAACACAGCAAAGCATTTACCCCCAAAAAGATTTGAGAGATTAACTCTGAGCTAAATAACCACAGACTAGGAGAGGTAAAGATCGTCACCACTAAAAATCCTGCCATTCCTAGGGTTGTCCCAACAGCAAACCATTTTCCTTGATTATTCCCTAATAATAATGTCATTAAACAGAAAGGAATCAGAACACTGGCAAAAATAGGATTGATATCCATATTGCCTTGAATCACATTTCCCCATTCTCCTAAGGGACTACCTACTAACCTTAAAGGCCATTGAGGAACATCGAAAATTTCTACTAGTTTTAACAAGAAAAAGCCACAACTTCCGAACACTATTCCTAGATGAAAGATATCTGTAAAACGGATAGATTTACTAAACCATAGGGTGAAAATATACGCCACTGCTAACATTAACAGTTTCATGAATAAACCATGATCTAAGCGCAGGGGAAATTGTCCTTTTCTGGCTAATTTTAACGCTGCTTCTGCATCTAATTGACCAGAACCATAATAGTTCAACTTATCGTTTTCAACCTTTTTGGCAGACGCTTCTAAAATCTGACGAATTTTCTCAGGATTACTGACTCCAGCAGAACGAATTAAAGCAGCAACGCCGGCAACATGGGGAGCGGCCATACTGGTTCCCATAAACCCGACTAATGTTGCTTGTCCAGTATTAGGATCAATAGTTTCTTGAAGAATCTTTTTATCTTGTCCTCCTCCTGGGGCCGAAATATCAACACCAACGCCATAATTAGAATAAAAAGCTTTTTGATTATTCCCATTCAAAGCTGAAACACTAATCACATTAGCATAACGGGAAGGATAAGAGGCTGAACTATGGCCTTCATTGCCGGCTGCTGCGATAATAAGCACACCTTTTTTACGGGCATAATTAATGGCATCTTCCATCATTTTACTAGCACCACCACCCCCTAAACTCATGTTAATAATATCGGCATTATTATCAGCAGCAAAACGGATGGCTTCAGCAATATCAGAGATCGTCCCAGAGCCGGAAGCGGATAAGACTTTTAAGGGCATAATTTTGGCTTGATAAGCAACCCCTGCAACCCCATATCGATTATTAGTTGATTGGGCAATAGTTCCAGCTACATGAGTCCCATGACCATGATCATCTCTAGCATCTTTTTGATCATTAACAAAGTCATATCCTTCCACAAATTCTGTTTTTTGTAAGTCAGGAACACGACTAACTCCTGTATCAATAACTGCAACGGTTACCCCTTTTCCTTTGCTTTGTCGCCATGCAGCTTCAATATTAATATTGTGTAGGTTCCATTGTTCACTATATCTGGGGTCGTTAACGGTTTCTAAGGTATGGTATTGATAATTTGGTTCAATATAATCTGTGAAGGCAACGAGTTCTGATTGTTTTAATCTCTTGATAAACTGTTTATTTCCTTCAAGAATATAGACTCTTTCATTTTGAGAAAACTCGCTGTTAAGACGTATTTTTTGGTTATACTTCTGGGCTAAGAATTCTATTTTATGTTCAACTTCTGTGATAGGAATCTCTTGTTTAAAGTTAATAACAATCGAATCAAATTTCCCTTGATTTGCCAATCCTTGAAAGTTCCAAACTGCCCAGGAAACTCCAAGAAAAAATAGGGCAAGTATTCCGATACGTTTTAATAATTTCATGTTTCTATTTACCCATTGATAATGTTGATTAAATCACTCACAAAAATAAAATGTTGTTGGGGTTAGGTTTTCTAGATCCTGTCTTAAATTTTCTACATGATTCATGGTTTATCCTCAATTAAACCATCACAAGGATCAGTTTTTCCTACCTTATTACCAAGATATGGATTATAATTGAGGAGCGTCAATCCCAGAAAATACTAACACTGATGAAAAAATAAACTTACCATGTCAGTGAATATTCCTAGACCTACTAAAAACTTGGAGCTTGTTGAAAATTAGATTTTTATTAATTAGAAAAAATAGCTTCTTCCAGTTGCTTTAACGCTATCTCTAAATCATTGTTAACAATGGTTTTATCAAAGTCTTCACTCGCTGCTAACTCTTCTTTAGCACGATCTAAACGGCTGATAATAGCTGTTTCTGAGTCGCTTTTGCGACCCCTTAAACGTCGTTCCAACTCCTCTAAGGAAGGCGGAAGAATGAACAGTCTCAAAGCATCAGGAAAACTGTTTTTAATGGCTTTTGCCCCAATCACTTCTATTTCTAGAAGCACAATCACACCTTGGTCAATTTTTTCTTCGACCTTAGCACGGGGGGTTCCATAATAATTACCCGCATACTCAGCCCATTCGAGTAATTGATTTTGCTCGATCATGGTTTCAAAGGCAGTCTTATTCAAGAAATAATAATCTTTTCCGTCTACTTCTGTCTCACGAGGAGAACGGGTGGTAGCAGAAATCGATAAATAGAGTTCTCGATGACGGGTTAATAAAGCCTTCACCAAGGTACCTTTTCCCACACCGCTTGGGCCAGTTAATACGATTAGTTTTCCCGATACCATGAGATGTTAATATATGTATCTACAATTTAGTTGCTGTTAATGCTGACTTCTTTATTCACCACGAAACGATGGGCCACGGTTTCTGGTTGTATGGCTGATAATACCACATGACTCGAATCAGTGATAATAACGGCGCGAGTCCGTCGGCCATAAGTAGCATCCACCAGTTGTCCCCGATCGCGCGCTTCGGAAATAATGCGTTTAATGGGGGCTGATTCTGGGCTAACAATAGCAATGACTCGATTAGCAGAAACAATATTGCCAAACCCAATGTTGATGAGTTGTATCTTTTCCATAATGATTAACGGTTATACCGAGTGAGAAGTAACTAATAGAATACCTTTTCTATGATATCGATTAAAATTGAGACTTACAACGTTTAAAGCAATATTTCTTGATACCTTTCAGTTTCTTTTCAGGTTTTTCTCATATTTATCCTCTAATTAACCTATTCCATAGATAATAATCAATTGATTTTAAATCAACTGCCCTAACTTTGTTGACAATGCTTCTGGACTAAAGTTGGCAAGGGTTTGTTTTCGCAACCACTTTCCCTGACAGCGTTTGTCCTTACCTTGCAATATTTCGATACAGCTTTGAGCAACTGCCTCTGGATCTCGGTGAGGAACTCTCCATCCTAGTTTTTCGTCTTGCAAGGGATCAGCTGAACCGTCAGCATCTCCTGACAATACAGGAACTCCGCAGGCCATGGCTTCTAAATACACAATACCAAATCCTTCTTGAGAGGGCATGATATAGGCATCAGCCATGCGATAATGGTTGACTAGGTCTTCAGAAGCAACAAAACCGGCAAAAACGACTTTATCGCTGATAGCTAAGTCTTTGCTTAATTTTTCTAAACGGGGGCGATCGTCTCCTCTTCCTATTACTACATATTTAACATTAGGAAAAGATTGTAAAATTTTGGGTAAGGCTCTTATGGTAACATCTACCCCTTTATAAATGTCCCCTGACCATAATCTAGCAACGGTCATTAATACTTTTGCGTCTTTTAAATTATATTTTTCGATCAGTTCGATGGGTTTTTCTCCTGGAGTAAATTGCTCACCATCCACCACACAAGGCACGATTTCTACTTTGTTAAGATTAATATCATTTGCTTGACATAAATAGTCACGACTGTAGCGGCTAATGGTCCAAATAGTATCGGCATTTTTTAAGGCGGTTTGTTGTGCTTTGGGTAAGGTTTTCCAGACTTCTTTCCCATAAGTTAAAACAGTGTAAGGAATGCCTAGTGGTTGACAAAATAATTGGATTAATGGAGCTAAGTTTATATGTCCACAAAAGACTCTTTTGGGACGGTTTATAACTAAATGATTTAATAATTTTCTAGCGAGTTTTAATCTTCCTTTCCAGGGTGGAAGGGTTTTCAGGTAATGATAAGGAATTAGTTCTGTGGTTATGGGGTTCTTGCTGTCTGGTGCATCTCTTAATAATATATTATTAGTTTTGCTGGCATTCGACT
>JBFRWG010000071.1:0-27189 GCA_051439445.1 Crocosphaera sp. | reverse complement strand
GTATAACTTTTCCTGCTCTTAAAATGGTTATATAATCACATAGTTTAACGACTTCTTCTAATTTATGACTAATAAAAATGATAGTATTACCTTGACTGACTAATTGACGTAATATGTTAAAAAAATTATCAATTTCACTGGGAGTTAAAACAGCAGTTGGTTCATCTAAGATTAAGAGATTTGCTCCTCGATATAAAACTTTTAATATTTCGACTCGTTGCTGCATTCCTACTGCAATATCTTCGGCTTTGGCAGCTAAATCAATTTCTAATCGATAATTATCAATTAATTGTTTTATTTCTGTTCTTTTTCTGTTTAGATTAAGTGTTAATTTATCTTTACTTCCTAAGATAATATTTTCTAATACAGAGAGTTGAGGGACTAACATAAAATGTTGATGAATCATTCCAATTCCCTGATTAATCGCATTTTTAGAAGAATTTATGTTAACTAATTTATTGTTAATATAAATCTCACCTTGCTCAGGAGTATATAAACCAGATAATATATTCATCAAGGTGGTTTTTCCGGCACCATTTTCCCCCAAAATAGCATGAATAGTTCCTGAATTTATGGTTAATGAAATATTATCATTGGCAATAAAAGAGCCAAATTTTTTGGTTATTCCTTTTAACTGTAATTGAACCATATATTAAAAAATGAAAGTAGATAACTGGTGGGCAATATGGATGTTATGAGATAATCATATAAATGTAAATATTGCCCACCCTATCTAAGAAATAGATTTGTTAATACAACGGGTTGATTTCCCATTTTCTTCGCAAGGTTCAAAGGTTATTTTTTTATTGATAATTTCCTGTTTAACTTTATTAATATTATTTCTCATGTCATCGGTGACAACTTGGTTAAATTCTCCTAAATATAAGATATCAGAATAATCAAATCCTAGAGTATAAATCTTTCCTTCTAGTTCTTTTTTATTAGCTAATTCAGCGAGATAATTAATAGCTAAATCTAACCGTTTCACGGGAGTCGTTAACACAGCTTTCGGGGCAATTTTTAACTGATCAACTGTATTTCCAAAAGCATAAATTTTTTTTTTCTTGTGCCGTTTGCAGTACCGCAGAAGCTGCATTATCTAACCATTGATAAATAACATCAGTCCCCCCAGAAATTAAGGCTAAGGTTGCTTCTTTTGCTTTAGCAGCGTCATTCCAATCTCCTGTATAACTGGTGGTAACTTTTATCTCAGGATTGATAGATTTTGCCCCTAGTTCAAAACCTCTTAATTCCTCATCAGTTGCTTGAAAAGATTGGGCAGTAATATAGGCCATTTGATTACTTTTTGTCATTAATGCGCCTAAGATTCCACAGAGGTAACTTCCTTGTAAATGATCGATACGTAAAGAGGCAATATTTTCCCCTTCTACCGCACCATTTACCCCAATAAAAAAGGTATCAGGAAATTGTGTGGCTACCTGTTGAATAGCTGCGTCAAACTGTCCCCCATGCGCATATACTAACTTATAACCTCGACGGGCAAAATCTGCTAAAGTTTCTGCTTGATCTGCTTGGGAAACTTGTTCAACATAAGCTATTTGTGCGCCTAATTTTTCTTCGGTTAATTTAACGCCTTCATACCCTGATTGATTCCAGGCTTTATCAGTTATAATTCCAGGTAAAACAATGGCTATTTTTAGGGTATTTCCATTGTCTGTTGTCTCTGTATTGCTGGCAGTATTTTCTTGAGTTGTGGAAGCAAAATTATTGTTTTGTTGACAAGCTTTTAGGGTTAAACTACTTAATAAAGCTGCGCCAAACCCTAAAATTTGTCTACGTTTTAATGGTGATTTCATTTTCAGTTTATTGTGGGTTGAAAATAGTGCCAATACGGTTAAAAGGGAAGAAGCGAACAACAGCATGGCCAATAATATTCTTTTCTGGCAAAAATCCCCAAACATGGGAATCATTACTATTATTTCGATTATCTCCCATGACGAATAAATAGCCTTCGGGGACTTGTACCGATTGTAAGTTATAATGAGGCGGTTCTAAAATATAATCCTCTTCAAGGGGTTGATTATTGACATAAACTTTGCCATCTTTAACCTCAACGGTTTCTCCTCCTGTCGCAATAATTCTTTTGATGAATGCTTGTGCTTTTTCATACCCTTGTAGTTGTAATTGGATGGGAGGTTCAAAGACAATAATATCTCCATGATGAGGGGGATGAAAATAATAAGAAATTTTTTCAATAACTAAGCGATCGCCTGTCTCTAGAGTGGGATACATAGACTCAGAAGGAATATATCTAGGTTCAGCAATAAAGGTACGAATAATGAAGGCTAAAATAACAGCAATTACCAAAATTTGTACGTTTTCCCAGATAGCTTGCCAAGTATTATTATTGGCGTTTGAAACAGGTTTTGATTGTTCGTTTTCTTGATCTATGGTCATAAAAATTCCCCTAATTACTCTTTAATTATACCTTATTGATTCAATTGTTTTTTCGCTTCTTGCCAAAGTTTTTCAAGTTCTTCTAGAGAATAATTATTTAAAGGACGATCCGCGAATTTTTCCATTTTTGACAGACGCTGAATAAACCTTTCATTGGTTCCTGACAATGCTTCTGACGCATCTAAATCGTACCATCTTGCTAGATTAATAATGGTAAATAATAAATCTCCTAACTCTGATTGTTGATGAACTTTATCATCGCTTTCTAAAGATTCTTTAAACTCCCTTAATTCTTCATTAAACTTTTCCCACACCCCTTCTACATTTTCCCATTCAAAACCAGCTTGTGCTGCTTTAACGGATATTTTACTACTGGCCATTAATGGAGGTAAAGTTTTTTGATAACGTTCTAATTTTCGACTCAATAATTGAGTCATTTCTAAGGTCTCTCCTTTTTCTTGGGCTTTAATTTTTTCCCAATTTTGACGTACTTCTTCGCTATTTTCAACTTTTAGATTATCAAAAACATGAGGATGACGACGAATTAATTTTTCAGTGATACCTTGAGCGACTTCTTGTAAGCTAAAATGTCCATAATCATCAGCTATTTGTGCTTGTAATACCACTTGTAATAATAAGTCCCCTAATTCTTCAACAATAGCCTGTTGATCTTCACTTCTAATGGCATGAACCACTTCATAAGCTTCTTCTATCACGTATGGTATCAAAGTTTGGGGAGTTTGGGCAAGATCCCAAGGACATCCCCCATCAGGCGATCGCAGTTTTGCTACTACATTAATAAGATGATTTAATGCGTCTAGAATAGCGTGATAAGTTTGGTTTTCAGTGGTTTGGGAGTTAGACATCGATAACAATAATTAACTGTTGCTTATCTATTGTTAACGAAGTTGGCTCTTTTTTCAATGATTAATTTTTAGCGACTTCTTGTAGTTTAGCTTGGGCTAATTTTAATAAATTTTGCGCTTCTTTATAAGCAGTAGTTTCTGGTTGTATTCGTTTTAATGTTTCCATAATTCCTTGCATTTCGCTAACAAAGTTTTGATAATCATTTGTTTCTACCCCATTGGCAAATCTTTTTTGAATATTTTGAATATCTTTTTGAGCTGTTTTTAATAATTCAACAGATTCTTTTTCACTTTTTATTTTAAGTTTAATAACACTAGAATTCGTTTCATATTCTGCTAATAAAGCTTGGGCTTCTACATAGCCTATATCTTGTTCAGAAATAGTTTCTAAGCGACTAATTGCTTTTTGTAAAAGGGTTTGACATTCTTGCCATTTGTCCACAGAATGAGGGGGATTTTTACATAAATTACTAGAGGATGAAGAGAAGGTTTTAGCGACAGTAAGCATGGTATTTGTTCTTTGATTTCCTGTTATTGTACCCGTAACCAATTGAAAGTCTCTTTCATAACTATTTAATTTTGAACTCGCTAATGTTGCTGCAAAGGTTTGAGGAGGTAACTGTTGTAATTCATCTAAAGAATTTTGCCAATTTTTAAGACTATTTTGTTTGTCTTCAAGTTGTATTGCTTGCTGATAATTTTCTTTAGCTTGCTGTAACTTATCTTCTGCTTGCTGATAAGTCTTGAACGCATTACTTTGTTGAAACACAATTGCTTCCATTCTTCCTATTTTTTTCCTTGCTGCTTCAAATTCATCAATAGTAAAGTTCCAACTACAACTAAACATTTGACAATATCTGGTCGGTTCATATCCAATAAACCAAACAGGTAATTTATCTAGATTGTTTTGAGCCAATTTTACCTTTTCTTCTCCTAATTTTATATCCTCAAAACTGGAAACATTATTAATTAATTGATCTGCTTGTTCTACATGAGCGATCGCTTCTCGATAATGATGATCCATCTGTATATAACTGGGTAATAATAACAGTGGAGCAACTTTTGAAACGGGACGACGTATCATAGGATAGGGTAGGTTAACTAGATAAATAAGTCCCATTAAACCCGCAGTCGTAACTGTTGTAATACCGAGACCCCAAGCAATTAGTTTTAGTTTCATAATTAGTGATAATGAGAATACCTTAAGATTAGAGGGTAGGGTGGGTTAGATGGTTATAATTTGAGTGATAACAAAAAGATAGCTATCCGTCGTAACCCACCATCTTAGTTATGGTTTTGTTGGTTTTCGTACCTCAACTCAACCTACCTCTATATTAGTATTCCCACTTCCAGTTAATTTCTTATCATTTTATCAATTTCATTAACCATAATATCCCTGCAAATATACTCAACATGATTGTTAACCAGTCACCCCATTTAACATATAAAGTTTGATTATTTCGATTATAAATTGTTCCTTGATGTAATTGATAAGTATCAATATCCGATATCCATAAAGTCTCTCCTTTTGGGTTAATAATAGCGGAATATCCTGTATTCGTTGCTCTGGCCATCCATCTATCAGTTTCAACTGCACGAATTATATCTTGTGCATGATGTTGTGCGGGCATAATTTGACTATAATGAGCATTATTAGAAGCGGTAATAATAAACTCTCCTCCTGCATTTGCTTGACGACGGAAATGTTCACTAAAAGCAGATTCATAACAAATACCTGTGATAGCTTGACCAAAAGGTGTATTAAATTTTTGTTCAGCTTTTCCTGCTATTAAATGACTATCTAGAGGAGATAATCTATCAATTAGTTTACCTAAAATGTTTTCAAAAGGAATATATTCCCCCAAAGGAACTAATTTCACTTTATCAAAACGACTCAAAATATTTCCGTTGTCTGTAATCATAAATAGACTATTGGTATAACTATTATTTTGACGACCAAAAGCTCCTAAAATAACAGGGATTTGCTCTTTCAAAATTGAACGATAAAAAGAACTGTTTCTCATAATATCATCGAGATCAAAGGGTAAAGCAGTTTCTGGTGTGATGATTAAATCAACTTGCTGATCACTAAGAGTTTTATACCCTTTTGTATAACCTTCAATAGCTTTTCTCCATCCTTCAGGATAAAGTTTAATCGCATTCGGAATATTTCCCTGGACAATACCAACTTTAATAGCTTTATCTGGATTATTACTTAAGGGTTGCTTATAAAGAAAGAAGCCCCATAAATGTAATATAGAAAGCGTTATCAGAGAAATTAATAATAACAAAAAACTTTCGTTTTTATGGCTTTTACTAAGGATAATCCCTTCGGCAATTAATCCATTAATAGCTACAATAGAAGCTGTGACCATAGAATACCCTGAGATTTTTGTGAGTTGTAAAATAATTAAATTATTAGGACTTTGAGTATAAGATAAAGAAGTCCACCATAATGCGCCTTGATTCCAAATTAGTTCTAAGAGACACCAGAGTGCAACTGAAAAAATGATTCTAGTAATACTTTTAAAAAATATATTTTTGTTATTATTCAGGTTATATAAGCGAAAAATACACGACCAAACAGTAACTAAAATTGCTCCCCAAACCGTAATAAATACCCAACAAAAAAGAGCAATTAATAAACTACTTAACCAAGGGACTCCCATCCAAGTCATGGGATGAATACCCGTGATCCAAAATAAAGCAAACCCATGATAAGCAAAACCCCAAATAAAAGCGATTAAGGTTTTTTCATTAATAATAATATTGCTCAATACTGACTTACTTTTATTGTATTTATTGTCCTTAACTACCGTTAATAACCACAAAGGAATTAACGCAATCCAAGCCAAATAAAATGCAGAAAAAGGGGCAGTTGTCAACCCCATTAATAAACCACTTAAAGCAACTAATAAAAATTTCATGTAATCAAGTTTAAACATTATCTATAGCAATCATAAATGATAGATCAGAACCAGTCATGACATAATAATATTATGTGCGATCTGTAGTTGTTTAACACTGTTAAACCCATTCCCTAATCTTCACATCAAACCCATTACCTAATCTTCTCACAAAATCCTACTCCTAATATTCTCATAAATGAAATCTAATTGCTAGATATGAGAACCGCTCAGGACATAATAATATTATGTCCCTACAAAAGTGATTTGTAAATGAAACCTAATTGCTATAGAAAGGAGGGGTTAACAACCGTTAACCCCTACCATTTTTATCATATCTCTGATAATTTTTATTCATTATAAGCAGGAAACAAACTGCGAGGAAAATCTTGTGCCGCTAAACAAGTATTCATCGCTCTAATGGCAGTCATTTCTGTCGTTTCCTTGGTTGCAGCAATGACACATTCAGAATAAAAACCGGGTCGTAAACTGGTTCGACAAGAGTTTAATAATGTCAATAAATTAATCTCATCCGTATCCGTTTCTTCATCAACCACTGCTAAACTAGGAAGCGCATTATAAATATCAGCAACACAGTTTCCTAAATCAATAGGTCGTCTTACCTGAAAACAAGCTTTAAGGGAGTCATTACCATCGATAGGCGTTGCATTACCTATCATACTGACACATTCTGATAATTCCTTGGGAATGAGTGCATCCGAACAAGCGATCGCCGCATCATCTCCTGAGACATCAAACTTTTGAAGTTGACTGACACAAACACTATATTGGTTCCAGTTAGCTGTTGCACTCAGAGGAAGATTCAACAGCAACCAACTTAGAGAAACGGGAACCACTCCCAACCCACACCATAAACGATTTAATGACATGATCATAGTCGTTTTAAACCTATGCTATCGAATATATAAATCATTTGGATTGTAGCAAAAGATTGAATTTCCTGACATTAAAATCAGGTTGCTTAGTGCATTCTGCTATGCTAATACCCGCAACTGCAGTTTTGCAGCTAAGTTAGTGGATTAGGGTAGGGTGGGTTAGACAGCTATCATTTAGGTTATCACAAGAATATAAAACTCTCTCGCAACCCACCATTTTTTTGGCAACAATTCACTACAATTCTGTAATATAAACATCTGATGATTTATTCAATAATACTGACAGCATCTTTCAACTTTATGGTACTCAAACCTTTGCCAACCAAACTTATAATAATTACCAAGGTTTCGATGATGCTGAAGCTATTGATGGTTGGAGAGAATATAGTATTAATTTAGGTCAGTATGTGACTGGCGAACAAGATGGCCTTGTCTTTTTTAGTGATAACGATGCCATCAATAACATACAAGATTCTTCCCAATTTAGAAATATCACGTTATCGGAAGTTTAAATTACATTACCATCAGGTGGGCAATGCCCACCCGGCTAAGTTTATTATTTAGTGGTAGGATATGCACCTTTTCCTAGAACTCAAAATTACTGTCAAACCACTCACGGGTCATGGGTTGTTTAATGAGCAATCCTTCTCCCCCCAACACCTTTAACGGTTTCCCCTCAACCGATAACCAAAGGGAAACTTGAGAGTCTAAACTGGTAGCGGTGTACAATAGTTGGGCTACACGACTTATCATGGATGTACTACCGCCTCCTGTGGTAAACTCCGAGGAGAGATTGAGGTGAATTCCCTTGTCATCTAATTTCAGGCTTAATAGCTTAGTTTCTGGGGGGATGGTGGTGCTATTAGCAGAAGTCTCAGGTCCAGATAGTAAACGATTGATAGCCGTTTTTAAAACTTTTTCCTCTTCGAGAGATTTATCTAATCTCAGGGGAATCGCTTTTAATTTTAAGCCATCACTGGTGCTATCGAACCAATAAATTTGACCCCGTTGTTCTATGTTAGGACTTTGGTTAATGTCCGTGGAGTTAGGGGTGATGGCATCAGGAGAATTTGTTAAGCTATGTAACGCCCACCAAGTTGTTACAGTTCCTGTGGTTACCATTGCAGCGATGATCCCCGCAATAAAGCCAATAGAGGAACGCGGTTTAGGTTGATGATCTTGCATAATATTTCCTCTTAAACTTTTTTATTCTCACTGACGATTCTAGCTTAGATAACAGTTCCTTCTTTTGATGAAGAATTAATAATTATTCTGATAAGGGACTTAAACGAAAAAAAGTCGCTATTTCTAACTGTTCTTCATCCATTTTTAAGTCCAAAATTCTCGCTATAAATCCTCGACTAGCAAAAATATCTAAATCTAATCTATCATTAATCCCAGTTTGTAAAAGATTGGTAAATCTTGGAGATAATTTTCTATCATTTAGACTAGCAGTAAAATCGGTTAATTTGATTTTCTTGCCTTGTTCGATTTCAAAAGCAACTTCTGCCTGAATTGCCAATTTATTTGGGGTTTCTCCTTCACTGCTTTCTTGTTCTAGTTCAATGTCTAAGGCGATGCGATTCTCTTCCTTAAAATTAAGCTGCAATTTTAAAATTTCAAATCGAGGAGCTTGCTCAGGTAATATATTATCAATTAACCTTTGTAATTGAGATCGAATATTATAAGCTTCTAATGCACCATTGAGATCATCTTCTTGAATAACCATACGAAAAGCCCCTTGAAGGGGCTTTTTTAGAGAAGATCGTATATTTTTAATTCCTCTTGATTGTTGAATTTGATTGAGATTAACATCAATAGAATCCGTTTCTAATTCCAAGGAATCAATTCTTAAATCTTCAATAATTTCCAGACCCCTACTAGCGATACGAATACGATCAATTTTTCCACCAACTGCTTGATAACTGGGGGTATTATCGATCCTAACTGCTAAGGTTTCTACATCGGAAACTTGAGAGCGTAAAGCATTGGCAACCACTTGATCAGCCACGAAACCAACAGGAGTAAGAATCGTAATTAAACTAGACAAAAAAATGCTGAAAACTTCCATAATTATCAACTCATTCAATTAATTTTAATCAATACCAAATTATCATTAATCCTCTAAGATCCATTCAGAGCTTTTTTCCCCCAAATCCAAAGGAATACTAACTGCTTTTCCCAGACGAGGACGTTCTTTTGTGGTTTCTAAATAATTAATGATTTGTTGTTCACTTCCCCAAGCAGTAATATAGTTGGCGATCGCATTCAAATGTTCAAAATATTCCTGTTCAGAGAGGGGAAAAGAAGCTTGTTCGAGATATTTCCACATAATTTGACAAAAAATTGTCCCTTTTATCTTCCTTAGCTGCATATCATAGGATCTACCCCATTTACTATACAAAAGCTCCTGTAGGTCTTGTCCTGTCATGGTGGTTTTATCACTCCATCATTAAATAACTCACTACTTGGTTATAGCAAAAACTTCAAGAACTGATCTTCTTTCTCGACAAAATGATCCCATTGAAATGTAGAGCTTAAACCTTTAAAATGGTTGACGAGTATTGAACTAATAGAAAAATGATGCAGAAGTTTGACTGGAAAAAACTACAAAATGGTTCAGATATACGAGGTGTTGCTTTAGAAGGAGTACCCAATGAAACTGTTAATTTAACCCCTGAAGTTTCTAAAACTTTAGGTCAAGCTTTTGTGAGTTGGTTAAGCCAAAAATCAGGTAAAAAAAACTCAGATTTAACGATTTCTTTAGGGAGAGATAGTCGCTTATCAGGTCCTGCTTTACTCTCAGCAGTGACCGAAGGAATTAGTTTATCAGGAAGTCAAGTTTATGACTTTGGTATTGCCTCTACTCCTGCCATGTTTATGAGTACCATCGCCCCAGAATTAACCTGCGATGGAGCAATTATGTTAACCGCTAGTCATCTGCCTTTTAATCGGAATGGACTCAAGTTTTTTACTAAAGATGGGGGACTGAATAAAGGGGATATTAGTGAAATTTTAAGTTTAGCAGAAAAAAATAGTTTTCCAGACGTAGAAGAAAAAGGAAGTGTAAAGAATTATGACTTTATTAGTATTTATGCCCAAAATTTAGTTAAGAAAGTTAGGGAAACCGTTAACCATTCAGACCATTTTGAACAACCCTTGCAAGGGTTAAAAATCATTGTTGATGCGGGAAATGGAGCGGGTGGGTTTTATGCAGAAAAAGTCCTCAAACCCTTGGGTGCTGATACATCAGGCAGTCAATTTTTAGATCCTGATGGTACATTCCCCAATCATATTCCTAACCCTGAAAATAAAGAAGCAATGCAGTCGATATGTCAAGCTGTTATTAATCATAAAGCTGACTTTGGTATTATTTTTGATACCGATGTAGATCGGGGGGCGGCTGTTGATAGTTTCGGCAAAGAATTGAATCGAAACCGCTTAATTGCCTTAATTTCTGCCATTGTTTTAAAAGAGCATCCTGGGTCAACCATTGTCACAGATTCTATTACCTCTGACGGCTTAACCAATTTTATTGAAGAGGAATTAAAAGGAGTCCATCATCGCTTTAAAAGAGGTTATAAAAATGTTATTAATGAAGCCATAAAATTGAATGAAGAAGATCAAGAATCCTGGTTAGCTATTGAAACCTCTGGTCACGGGGCGATGAAAGAAAATTACTTTCTTGATGATGGAGCTTATTTAGTCACCAAACTATTAATTGAATTAGCAAACTGTAAACAACAAGAAAAACAATTAACGGATTTGATTGTTAATTTAAAAGAACCCAAAGAAAGCCAAGAATTTAGGTTAAATATTCAAACAGAAGACTTTAAAAACTACGGAAATCAAGTTATAGAAAAATTAAAAGAATTCGCCACAACTCAAGAGAATTGGCTTCTAGTTCCTAATAATTATGAAGGGGTGAGAATTTCCTGTCAAGCTCCTGATGAAAAAGGCTGGTTCTTATTACGATTATCCCTACATGATCCCGTTATTCCCATCAATATAGAATCCAATGTTTCAGGAGGTGTTAATAAAATCGCCACTAGACTCTTACAATTTGTACAAAACTTTGATGCCTTAGATTTAACGGCATTTGAGAGATTAAGTTAAAATCAAGAATAACCATAAACTAAGATACACAGTCCATGATTCCAACCGTTATCGAAACATCTGGCCGTGGTGAGCGGGCCTTTGATATTTACTCTCGTCTTCTGCGAGAACGTATTGTTTTTCTCGGACAAGAGGTAAGAGACGAAAATTCCAATTTAATTGTCGCTCAATTATTATTCCTCGAAGCAGAAGACCCTGACAAAGATATTTATCTCTACATCAACTCTCCTGGCGGTTCTGTCTCTGCTGGACTGGGTATTTTTGATACAATGAATCAAATTCGTCCTGATGTCTGTACCATTTGTATTGGTTTAGCTGCTAGTATGGGGGCATTTCTTCTCAGTGCTGGTGCCAAAGGTAAACGGATGAGTCTTCCCAACTCTCGTATCATGATTCACCAACCCTTGGGGGGAGCGCAAGGACAAGCAACGGATATTGAAATTCAAGCCAAAGAAATCCTCTATCTCAAAGGACTCTTAAATAATCATCTTGCCAGTCATACTGGACAACCCTTGGATAAAATTGCCGAAGATACAGAACGGGACTTTTTCATGTCCGCAGAAGAGGCCCAAGATTACGGATTAATTGACCAGGTGATTAACCGTCGTCCTTCGGCCAGTAACCCACCGGTGGCCGTTGGCTAAGTCAACAACTTTTAGGAGAAGAGGAAGGCAAATGTGGAATTTAGAATTTAGAATTGAATTTTTTCTTAATTCTTAATTCCCCTAAACCTTCCAGATTCCCCTATTCTGGCTGTCTGAGAAAACTATCATTTAAAATTAAATCTTTACTGTCTAAACCAATGCGCAGGGTTAGCTGAGAATCTAAATCTCCTGTAGAAGAAGCTTCTATGCGACCGGTTCCTAGGATAGTTTTCAGGTAGTTGGCTGCTTCAAAGTCTCCTTTTTGGACGATAATTTCTGTTTCTCGTAATAATTGAGGAGCATCAGCAATCATATACACATTGTGAATATTTTGTTTGGCCAGATATTCCCTAACTTGATTCATTAACCCTGGATCATCCGTAGCATTTTGTAGGGCGATTCTCACACGGTTAGGAGAACGACGACGGTTAGACTGCCATTGGGGAGTAATGCCAAAATATTGCTGCATCACTTGATCTCGTCCCCTTTGAGAGAGAACCCAATAACTCAGGTTATCAAACTCTTCTGCTTGACTAAACCGCCCTGGTAACATCACCATTTGCACCCGATCCCGTTCAATTTGTCGGCCAAAGTTAACCAAGGCTAAAATTTCTTCCCAGGTGAGGTTCGTATCAATATGCTTATTTAATAATCCTACAGCTTCAGGAATACGGGGGATAATAGTAGGGCTAGTCATCCGTTGGCGTAAAGCTTTGAGAAGGATTTGTTGTCGTTGAACCCGACCAATATCTCCATAAGCATCCTTGCGAAAACGGGCAAAGTGTTCAGCCTGTTCCCCACTGAGAATCTGTCGCCCTGCTTCTAGGTCAATTTTGAGCTTTTGGGTTTTGTCCTCGTACTGCATGGGGTAAGGAACAAAAACTTCTACCCCTCCCACTAAGTCCACTAATTCTGTAAAGGCATCCGTCGTCACCCGAATATAGCGATCAATGGGAACATCATTGAGGGTTTTACTCAATACCCTAGCTGCCAATCCAGGACCACCACGAGCGTTAGCATCATTGACTTTAGTGTAGCCAACCCCTGGAATATTGACCCGACTATCTCTGGGAACTGATAACATTTTCACGGAATTCTCAGCCGGATCGAATCGTAGCAGTAAGATGGTGTCACTACGACCGTTAAACCCTTCTACACTTCCTGGGGAACTGTCTAAGACCCGATCAACCCCTAAAACTAAGAGATTGATAGGACGAGATAAACGATATTGTAGTAAGCTGTTATCTGTTACTGAAGAAGAAGGGTCAGAGGGAGTTTCTTGTGAAGGGGTTCCCCAAGGGTTTGTGATCTTTTCGGTTAAGGGTAAAATCTTCTCTGAGAGAGGGGTAAATAGGGTGACACTTGCTCCAACTGTGGCAGAAAGAACAGCAGTACAGCCAAACACCATGCCCCATAATGTCCCTCTGATGAGGGGACTTAATGGCTTTTTCTTATTGACATTATTCGTTACTCTCGTTGAAGAACGGTATTTTGTTTTTTTAGACTGACGAGAAACTGATTTTTTTTTAAAACCAGACCTGGGAGACACTCGCTCAACACTATTGGCCATACATACCTCAACACACCACACACAGAAGTCACAAGTTAATCTTGTTTCCTGCTTCAGTTTGGACCATTTGCCCACTGAATGCTTGTTCAAAGGATCACACTCATGTTGTTTAGAACTAGATTTCAGTCACTATGTTCCCGTCCTCCCCTATGGCACTCATAGCAGTTTTCAATTGGGTGTATCGATATTTCAGTTGAGTGAGTCTGGGAAGTGTGTCTGGGGTAGGGAGTGTGGAAGGAATTTTTATTTCGATATAAAAGTCTATTAATCCCAAAACTGCTATCAAGACAAGGTTTCCAAGCTAACCATAGATCAAAAATGCTCTTTAAAAGGCTAGTTGATGAATTAACAAAAAGTTAGCTATCATAATGCTAAATACTAATAGTTAGCATAAATGTACCTATTGATTTTTTTTTAACTACATAGTTTACTGCAAGGAATCTTTAGGTTACAATCTTGCCAAACCTTAATGTTTAATTAAGTAATTAAACTCACTAATATCTATTGATGATTACCTATCATCATCCTCGTTAATCCTAAATATATTAATCCAGTCACCCTGCTCTGAGGAAGTCAACCGTGCGCATACCGCTAGACTACTACAGGATCTTGGGGATTTTTCCCCAAGCAACAGACGAACAACTCCGCCAAGCTTACCGTGATCGCACTATCCAGTTACCCCGTCGGGAATACAGTGTTAATGCGATCGAGGGGCGCAAACAGTTGCTCGAAGTAGCCTATAATGTTTTATCCAATCCTGATCAAAAGGCTAACTACGAAAGCCAATTTTGGCAAGCGCACGCCTCATCAGTTGACGATGAATCCTCTGTTGGTTCGGGGTGGAAGACTCAAGGGATGGGGGAAAATTCCCTAGTCAGTGCCTCAGAGATTGACATCGAAGCCGAGGCAGTGCCAGGTAGTCTCTTAATCCTGCATGAGCTAGGGGAATATGAACTTGTAATTAAACATGGTGAGATTTATTTACAAATCCTTCCCTCATCTTCCCTTTCCTTAGATATTGATGATACCGTCACCAAGAGTCGTAGCGACACAATCTTAAGCATTGCTTTAGCTTATTTAGAAATTAGTCGAGAACAGTGGCATCAAGAAGCCTATGAAGCAGCAGCTTTAGCGGGGGAAAAGGGATTGACCCTGTTAGAAAAAAATAGTCTGTTTCCCTCAATACAAAGGGAAATTCGCACAGAAATCGATAAATTACGTCCCTATCGGATTTTAGAGCTATTAGCCGCCCCCCTAAATCGTCAAAAATCCCGTCAGACAGGGATTGAGTTATTAAAATCCATGTTAGAGCAGCGTCAAGGGATTGACGGCAAAAGAGACGATCACTCAGGATTAGGGATTGATGAATTTTTACGCTTTATCCAGCAGATACGAAACTATTTAACCGCAGCCGAACAACAAGACCTCTTTATGGAGGAAGCACAACGTCCTTCCTCCGTCGCTGCCTATTTGGGGGTCTACGCTCTGATCGCCGAAGGGTTTGCCCATAAGAAACCAGCCCTAATTGTTGAAGCTCAAACCGTACTTGAGGGACTAGAACCCCGTCAAGACGTTTCTATCGAACAAGCCATTGTCGCCCTATTACTTGGCCAAACCCAAAAGGCTGGCCTGGCTTTAAAACAGTGTCAAGATCAACCAGCCCTCCAGTTTATTCAAGACCATTCTCACGGCGCACCGGATCTTTTACCAGGACTATGTCTTTATAGCGAGCATTGGTTACAAACGGAAGTATTTGCCCATTTTAGAGATTTAAAAGACAAAAACGCCTCCTTAGAAGGTTATTTTGCCGACAAACAAGTACAAACCTATTTAGACCGACTTCTGCTGCCCTCATCCCCTAAGCCTCAAGGGGTGAAATCCACACATATCCCTGAACAGTCCCGTAGTCGTCTCAAAAATAATCCCTATCCCACCTATCAACCCAGTTCCCTAAACTTTGATCGGGGAAACACCGCTTTAGCCCCGGTTCCCTTACCCGTTAGTTCTTCAGATCCCGTAGATATTAGAGAAGTTCGTCGTCGTAAACGAAAAAATAGTTTGTCTAGACCTCATCTCAACCCCACCAGAGAAACTAACCATCAAACCGTTTTAGAACCTCAGTCAAACCTGAAGACTGTGGTCAGTGAACCCATTGTAGAAACCAACACGGTTCCCCAGCGTCGCCTTAAACGTTCCACTCGTCGAGTCAATGTGTCCAGAGGGAAACTAGGGTTAATGGTTTTAGGCATAGTGGGAGGGATAGGGGTCGTCGCCTTGGGAATTAGTTGGATTAATCAGGCAACTTCCCCCCTATCCGCTCTAGAACAAGGACAATATTCCGTGTCTCTTCATAAACCTTTGATCGATATTCCTGCGGCGGATGCTCAAATGGTAACGGCAACAGGAATGTTAACAGAAGACGGCGCACAACAAGTGATAGAAACTTGGTTATCCAGCAAATCTCAAGCCTTTGGCAAAGAACATCAGATCGATTCCTTAGACAAGATTCTCGCTAACCCCTTGCTATCTCGATGGCGCAGTCGCGCTCAAAAATTAGAGAGAAATCAAAATTATTGGACTTATCAACACCAAGTTAAGGTGAAGTCCTTTCAACCCAGTGCCAATAACCCCAATCAAGCAGTGGTTATCGCCAATGTTCAAGAAAAAGCTCAATATTATCAACGAGGCCAAGCAAGTCGTTCTTACAACGATAATTTACAAGTACGCTATGATTTGATTCGTCAAGGCGATCGCTGGAAAATTCGAGCCATTGATATCATTAATTAAGTTCAGCCCCAGCCGACTCATCCAACAACCAAATCAGTTCCCCTTGCGGTTGAATCGCCCTAGCAGGGTAGAGGCTTTCATCAGCATCAGGGGCAAAAATTTCAGCCAATGCCGGGCGTTTATTCTCTCCGGCCACCAAGAACATAACACAACGGGCTTGATTAATTAAAGGATAGGTAAAAGTGAGACGGGGTTGATCATCTTTATTGCCTACCGTAATCAGGCGATCGCTGACCATTAAGGCTTCCGTTTTCGGGAATAAAGAAGCGGTATGACCATCATCTCCCATTCCCAAGAGAATGATATCAAAGGCAGGAAATTCTCCCTCTTTGACCCCAAAGAATTGCTGTAATTCGAGATCATGAGTATGAGCATCCAGAGAAGGATCATTGCTAGTGGTAGGCATAGGGTGAATATTTTCTGGAGGGAAGGGTACATGAGCTAACCAAGCTTGACGGGCCATTCCTTGGTTACTATCAGGATGATCCCCAGGAACATAACGCTCATCTCCCCAAAAAATATGAATTTTTTCCCAAGGTAAAGACTGGCTGGCGAGGGCTTCATAGAGAGGTTTAGGGGTACTCCCACCGGCTAAAGCTAAGGTAAACCGTTCTTGCTTTTGTAGCGTGCTGTGAATTTTTTCAACAATTAAATCGAGGGCTTGGGCGATCAGAGCAGATTTATCAGATAATACTTGTACTTTAGTCATTCCTAATTCCTAATCTCTCTTTGAGGCAACTGTTTCGCAACGTTTAGACTATTATTGTATTGATCTAATTCCTACAACTTGCCAATTTACCCTAAATCTTTTAAGCTCACCCTCTCGAAGGGAGAATCCTCAATTCGTATTTTGAGATAGCCCAGGTCTTGGGTTTTTCTAGCTGATAGATTAATATATAGGCGAACCCTTTATTAAAACTCCCGCACTTCATACTTGAATCTCTCAGCCAACAACGTTTCTATCCTTGTTAGCTGTTATCTTTACACAAATGCTATTCACAAACTGATAAAAAATCATGAATTATCCAGCGTTCACATCTTTATCTCTAAAACTAATTGGGGTAATTTTTATCCTGTCTTCTGTATTGGATTATCTCACCCTAGCCTTTCCCCTTAATTTGGACAGTCAACAATGGCAAATTGGATTAGTAACCAGTATTGTTGACCGAGGTGTCGTTCCTTTGGTGGGTATGGCTTTTATTTTAGTAGGCTATTTTATCGATGGCTTGGCTGACAGCAACCCCTTGAAAAAATCTGGATTTAACCTTAAATTTCCGGTCTATATCTTATCTGCTGTTTTGGGTCTCGTCTTTTTACTGATGGTGCCTTTACACCTCAACAATCTTAATATTGCCAAAACCGACGCTTTAGAAAGAATTCAACAAGGTGCTGGCCAGGGGGCTGAACAGATTCAACAATTTTTAACCCAAGTAGATACCCTCTCTAAAAACCCTGGTCGCCTTAATGAGCAGATTCAACGACTTAACCAAGCGGTGGAAACGGGTCAATTCCAAGGAAGACAATTGAATGCCCAACAATTAGAGACCTTACGTCAACAACGTCAACAGTTACAGGGATTACGGGATCTCGCCAAAAACCCCGAAGATTACAAAAAAAGAACCCAAGAGTTGAAAAGTCAATTAGAAACTCAACTACAAGACCGTCGTAAACAAGCAGAAAGTCAAGCGACCATGCGAGCCTTAAAACAAAGTCTCAGAATTGGTTTAAGTAGCTTAATGTTAGCCATTGTTTACAGTGTGATTGGTTGGATCGGTTTAAAGTCTGTCGTAGGTGCGCCCAAGGGACCCAGACCTGCCCCTCGTCCTAAAGTAAAACGCTAAGTTTAAGAATTTAGAATTTAGAATGCAGAATTTAGAATTTTTAGGTTTCTTCATTCTAAATTCTACATTTGTCTTAATCTCCCCATCCTTGCCATTCCAGTTGGGATAGTTTTTTTACATTCCCATAATCTCGTAACCGGCATCCACATAAATTACCTGGCCAGTAATACCACTGGCCAAGTCACTGGACAAAAAAGCGGCCGTATTGCCCACTTCTAACTGGGTAACGGTTCGTCTTAATGGGGCAACGCCTTCTACATGACGAATCATATCTAAAATACCCCCCACCGCAGAAGAGGCTAATGTGCGAATGGGCCCTGCTGAAATGGCATTTACCCGAATATTATTTGGACCGAGTTCTGAGGCTAAATAACGCACAGTCATCTCTAAACCGGCTTTAGCGATGCCCATTAAATTATAATTGGGGATTACTTTGACTCCCCCCACATAAGTTAAGGTAACAATACTACCCCCTTCACTCATCAAGGGTTTAGCATACTTGGCCATATTACCGAGAGAAAAGGTACTAATTTCTAGGGACTGCTTAAAGGCTTCGCGGGGAATACCAGTAAAATCACCCCCTAACCCCTCTTTATCCGCAAAGGCTAAACAGTGAATCAAAATATCTAACTTTCCCCAAGTATCCGCCACCGCTTTAAAGGTTTCTTCCACCTGCCCTTCATTTTGAACATTACAAGGCACAATAAGGGATGGATTGATGGGTTCAACGACCTCACGGACTTTTTTCTCAAAACGTCCTTTTTCGTCCGGTAAATAGGTAACAGCAAGATTAGCCCCTGCTTTATGAAGTTGTTGAGCGATTCCCCAAGCAATGGAACGATTATTGGCAATACCTGTAACAAGGGCGTTTTTTCCGGTTAAATCTAACATAGTTTTTTTGAGCAATGGACAAAGTTTCTTTGGAATACGCCCCCACTAATTAATAATGGTGGCTATAATCAGGGACAGAGCAAAGGATTAATTATCCCACTAAAAACATTGTGAAGCAAAATGTAGCAAAAACCCTTGAAGATACGTTAAAGTGTTGTTTTTATCTAGGGCAATAACTGTCCTAACTGTCTTGAGTTCTTTTAGTTTTCCCCCGTTGTATTGAGTGTGATGGAATTGTCTGTACCACAAGATAAACCTCTAGCAGCCGTTTTTAACCGTATTGGTGGCGGTGCCTATCCTCCTGTTGTTGAAGCCTTTGATCGAGGTAAAACTATTTTCTTTCCAGGTGATCCCGCAGAAAGAGTCTATTTTTTACTCAAAGGGGCTGTTAAACTTTCCCGTGTTTATGAAGCAGGGGAAGAAATTACCGTCGCCTTGTTAAGAGAAAATAGCGTCTTTGGTGTCCTCTCTTTGATTACTGGACAACGTTCCGATCGGTTTTATCATGCTGTGGCCTTTACCCCCGTAGAATTATTATCCTCTCCTATTGAACAGGTAGAACAGGCTTTAAAAAATAACCCTGATTTGTCGATTTTGATGCTCCAGGGTTTGTCCTCACGGATTTTACAAACAGAAATGATGATCGAAACCCTCGCCCACCGCGATATGGGTTCGCGTTTGGTCAGTTTTCTGTTAATTTTATGTCGAGACTTTGGGGTTCCTACTTCTGAAGGGATTCGCATTGATTTAAAGTTATCTCACCAGGCGATCGCCGAAGCTATCGGGTCAACTCGTGTTACGGTTACCCGTCTTTTGGGAGATTTACGCCAAGAAGGTATGATCTCTATTCATAAGAAAAAAATTACCGTTCATAACCCAGTTGCTCTCTCTCAGCAATTTGCCTAACTCTGTTGTTAACCTGAAAAGCGAATGACCAGTGCTTATATCCTAATTGTATCGATTCTCATTTTAGGAGGCTTAATCGCGGCATTGGGCGATCGCTTGGGCAGCAAAGTGGGAAAAGCGAGACTCACCATTGGGAATCTTCGTCCGAAACAAACCGCGGTAGTGGTAACGGTTTTTACGGGGACTTTGATTGCTGCTTCTACCTTTGGCATTTTGCTGGCCTTTAGTAAGTCCCTCAGAGAAGGACTTTTTCAACTCGATGAAATCCAAAAACAATTACGCATTGCTAAAGCTGATTTAGAAACATTAGGGGTTGATAAAGAGGAGATTGAAAAGAAATTAGCAAAGGCCAGAACAGAACAAATGGCTGTTGCTAGAAAGTTAGAATCTACCAACAAAAATTTTGACGAAGCTAAACAACAACTGAAGTCTGTTTCTACTCAAGCGGTCCAATTAAGGGCTGATATTCAAACCCTTCTCAACGAACGCAAACAACTGCGAGAAAATAAAGTACAATTGGATCGACAAATTGAACAACTTCAACAAGAAGTGAGTCGCAAAGATGAAGAATTAAAACAAGGAAAAACACAAATTACTGAACAAACTCGCATTCTCAATCAACGTCAAACTCGTCTCCAAAATTTAGAAAAGCAACAAAAAACCCTGCAAGCAGAAATTGATAGACGGGATGGTGAAATTGTAAAACTTGACCAAGCAATTGATGAAAAAGATCGGGTTCTTAAAGATAGGGAAGATAAGTTACAACAGTTAGAACGAGAATCAGCTTATTTACAAAGACAAGTGGCAATTTTAGAGCAGTATTATCAAACTTATCAGGAGTTACGAGAACGAAAAATTGCCATTGTTAGGGGTCAAGTTTTATCCATTGCTGCCGTTCGTTTAGTAGTTCCTAAAGCGGGAAAAGATGTGATTGATGAACTTTTACGAAAAGCGAATCGAACGGCTATAGAATTAGTAGGAAAAGAAAACATTAAACCTAATGAAAGAGTTGTTAAAATTACTGAAGGTCAGGTTCAACAACTAATTCAAAAGTTACAAAATGGGCAGGAATATGTGGTAAGAATTATTGCAGCAGGTAATTATGTTCAAGGGGAAAAAGAAGTTAGAGTTTTTGCTGATATTGCTCTCAATCAGAAAATTTTTAGTCAGGGAGAAACTATTGCTATTATTTCTATGGATTCTCTAGAATTAACCGATGAAATTATACAAGGAAGGTTAGATTTATTACTTTCTGCTACCCAATTTCGAGCTCGTCGTTCGGGGGTTTTGGGCGGAATTCAAGTTGGAGATGGACGATTAAAAAGCGTAGTAGATTTCATTGAAAATATTAAACAATTAGAGGAGGGTTTAGATGAATTACAAGCAGTCGCTATGGAGGATACAAAAACAATTGGACCCCTAAAATTAAAATTAATAGGCATTAAAGATGGCGACATTATTTTAGAAACCAGTGGTGAATGATGAATCAAGAAACTTTGTCAATGATTTTGGGATTCGATCCCGGTAGAGATAAATGTGGGGTGGCGATTATGGATGAAAATAATACCCTTTATTATCATCAAGTTCTCCTTTCGTCTCAAGCTATTTTAACCCTTAACAATTTACTACAAAAATTTCCTATTAATTTATTAGTTATGGGGAATCAAACCACCTCTAAACAGTGGAAAAAACGCCTAGAAAATGAATTGTCAGCAACCCTTTCTATTGTGATGATAGATGAGCGAAATAGTACCCTAGAAGCGCGCGATCGCTATTGGCAAATGTACCCGCCCAAAGGGTTAAGTCGTCTCATACCTCAAGGGATGAGAACTCCTCCTCGTCCCATTGATGATATTGTTGCTATTTTATTGATAGAGCGGTATTGTAATAGTATAAAACGAGGATAGAACCTATGACTCTACCACAAATTATTAATCAATTTATTAAAAATCCTGACCATTTACCTAAAAATATTATTTGGCGTTTTCCTCGCCAAAAATCTACAAAAAAACACATTTTTGTTTTAGGTGCGCCTAGAAGTGGGACAACTTTAGCTAAATTAATTCTTACCTCTCATCCTTATTTAGTTGGCCCTGGTTACGAAACAGCCTTTTTTACCTATCGTGATATTTTTAGCTTTAAATTCGCAGAAATTAAGGGAAAAAAAATGGAAGAACTACGTCAAAGTTGTCATGATATTGTAGATTTTTTTGATGTTTTTACTCAGCATATTTTAAGTAAGTATCCAGAGGGTAAATACTATGTTGAAAAAACACCTCAGCACGTTTTACAATTGGGTTTTTTAACAAAGTATTTCCCTAATTCAAAATTTATTCACATGGTTCGAGATGGAAGGGATGCTTATTGTTCTGCTAAATATCATAAAAATGTTGTTCAAGGAAGTGATGTCAAACGGTATGCAAAGTATTGGAAAAAATGTATTAATAGTAGACTAAAATTTGGAGAAAAGGATAACATTTTAGATGTTAAGTATGAAACCTTAGCATCCGCTCCAGAAAACACCATTAAAGGAATGATGTCCTTTATAGGAGAAACCTATAGTCCTCAACAGTTAGAACCCGGTAAATATTCTAATAATTCTATTACTAAAATTAACACCCCTGTGTTTTCTAAACTTTCCTCGAATATTAATGATTCTAGCATTCAACGTCATAAAAAAGAATTATCAAAGCAAGAAATTGAAGAATTTAATCACATTGCTGCTCAATCATTACGTCATTTTGATTATGAAGTTTAACAGTTTTAACTACATTAATAGACTTTAATCTTCTGAAGTGTAGAGACATGAACTTTTTCTTGCACTTCTAAATTTTTTTTGGGAATCAACTTGTTTTTAAAATAGTTTGACATCTAACTTAACCTGATATGAAATCCCCTCACCCTCTGCTCCCCCTACTCACGTCACTAAACAGTATAGTGTTCAAACGGATTTCATATGAGTTGGATGCAAGAAAAATAAGATTTTGTTGATCAATAGTCTCTTCACCAAAAAAATAGGGACATAATTAATTATGTCCCGAAAAAATAAATCGAACTTACTGGCGTTTTAACTTATAAAGTACCGCACCTAGAGGCGGAACTGTTATTTCCAAAGCATAAGGCCAAGGTGCATTGTTCCATTCACGAGCTTGAATGACAGTAGGATTAGAAACCCCACTACCCCAATAAACCTGAGAGTCAGAATTAATTAATTCCACAAACTCTCCAGGTTGATCTACCCCAACCCAATAATATTCATAGACATAGGGTTTAAAGTTGCATACAGCCACGATCATGTCTCCAGAGGTAGGATCACGGCGAATGAAAGAAATTAAGCCCCTGTCCCTATCATCGGCGTTGATCCATTGAAACCCTTCATGGCTAAAGTCTTCCATGTATAAAGCCGGTTCTCGAACATACATTTTATTGAGATCCTGTACCAACCGTTTTAACCCTTTATGGGGTTCATACTGTAGTAAATACCAGTCAATATCAAGAAACTCTCGCCATTCAGAGGTTTGACCAAACTCCATCCCCATAAATAGAGTTTTCTTCCCAGGATGAGCAAACATATAGGTTAACAAAAGACGAGTATTAGCCATTTTTTGCCATTCATCTCCAGGCATTTTATTGACTAAATGGCCTTTGAGGTGAACTACCTCATCATGGGAGAGGGCTAACATAAACTTCTCATCAAAAGCATACCAAATACTAAAAGTCAGCTTGTTATGACAATTAGAGCGATGATTAGGATGTTCTTTTAAATAAGCTAGGGTATCATTCATCCAGCCCATATTCCACTTAAAGGTAAACCCAAGTCCTCCTTCACTGGCAGGCCTAGAAACATTTCCCCAAGCGGTGGAGTCTTCAGCAATGGTTACCACTCCAGGATAATTATGGGCGATGGTATTATTCAAATGTTGTAAGAAACTAATAGCCTCTAAATGTCCATTATCCCCATACTTATTAGGAACCCAGTCCCCTTCTCGGCCTTTGTCTAATTCGATCATATAGGCCACTGCATCCACTCGAATACCATCAATATGATATTTATCAAACCAGAATAAAGCACTGGCAATGAGGAAGTTTCTCACTTCATTGCGTCCATAGTCAAAGACGAGGGTTCCCCAGGTTTTAATCTCTCCTTTGCGGGTGTCAGCATATTCATACAAGGGACCTCCATCAAAATAAGCTAACCCATGTTCATCTTTGGGAAAGTGGCCCGGAACCCAGTCTAAAATGACCCCGATCCCGGCTTCATGACATTTATCCACAAAATACATAAAATCCTGAGGGGGACCATAACGAGAGGTGGGGGCATAAAAACCCACCACTTGATAACCCCAAGATCCGTCAAAGGGATACTCAGTGACAGGGAGTAACTCCAAATGAGTGTATCCCATCTCTTTAACATAAGGAATTAGTTGTTCTGCGAGTTCCCGATAGTTGAGATAACGGGCCCCCGGTTTTTGTTCAACAGCAAGACTAGTCCCTTCTTTGGGAGGGTTATCGATACTGGTGTGTAACCAAGATCCTAAATGAACTTCATAGACAGACATCGGTTGTTTTTCAGGGTTACTACGTTCGCGTTTGTCTATCCATTCTTGATCATTCCAGGTATAGGTAGAAAGATCCGCGACAATAGAAGCGGTTGCTGGACGGATCTCTTGTTGATATCCATAAGGATCGGTTTTATAGACACAATGGTGATGGTGATTTTTTACCGAATATTTGTAAAGATCCCCCACTTTCATCCCAGGAATAAATAATTCCCAGATTCCCACTTCGGTTCTGTCCATTTTATTTGCTTCAGTATTCCAACCATTAAAGTCTCCTATCACAGCGACTTCATAGGCATTTGGGGCCCAAGTGGCAAAATACACCCCTGAAACTCCATCAATCTCCACCAGATGGGCCCCCATCTTCTCATAAATACGGTGATGATCCCCTTGGCCAAATAAATAATAATCAAATTCCTCTAGAAGGCGGTTCTTGGCAATTGCGTTTTCGTTCATCGGCTGGTTGGTGACAATATTATTTTTATCTTATATTTAACCATTCTTCTCATACTTGTCACCTTTTGCCAACTCGATATGAGAGGAGGCAACAAGGAGGGGGGGAGAGGCTGGAGGAAAAATGAGCCTCTGACCGGGTTTCCAGGATGTCGGTTCTAATAGTTAAAGCTCGTCGTTCTACGACGACGACGACAGCTTTTGTGTTAGAATTGGTAGGTTTGAAATCCCCCACCCTGTGTCACAGATACTCCCAAAGAAAAAGCAAGGTTGGAAATCCTGTGCAACATTTAACCTTCTCAAACCTCATCAAAACTGAGTAAACTCGAAGCTCGGTATAGCATCACCATAATTGTATCCAAGAATCCAACTGGAGGCCTATCATGTTCCTCGATGAATTACAACCCATTCTCAAAGAAATTCTACAACAACCCCTAGCCTTTGCTGGTGGTTTGGTTTCAGGGACACTTAAACTCAAAGTCTCAGAAGATCCCCTCAAAAGTTGGCTGCAAGAACAAGGGATGAAAGACTTTAGCTACACTGGGAATAGCAAGGATAATGGTAGTGGACCTCAAACGATTTCGATTGATTAGAAGTCGTTAGAAATCGTTAAACAATCACTATCTAAGTCCTAAAACAACATCCCTGTTACCTATCTGCATTAATCGAGTTGATTCAATAAACTTCGTAACATTTCTTCGACCGATTCATGGGTATATTCATCATTAGGATGGGGCGTTTGTCCTGGGGATTGAAAATAAGGCCGTTCATCATACATTTGTCCCCATTTAAAGTCCACTTGTCTGACTAATTCATAAAGTAACTCAGAATTATCAATAATTTTAGTAAGCAGTTGCTTTAGAGCTTGTAATGGACTATCTAAGTATTGACTGACCCCTTTTTCATCAGCGACAACCCAGGTTTGTAGAATAGCTTGCAAAGCTCCAGATGAATCCCCTAGATTATTGGTAATAAAAATCTTAATTTCTGTGGTAGCTTGTACCAATTTTGGCACAGGAGATTCTCCTTTTAAAAAGTCACCTCCTTCTCTTCCTATAGCTTCAGCCAAAGAAAATTTACGCCCTGCTAAAATTTCTTTTTGAATCGCTTGTTGTCTTTGTTGTTCTTTTTTATCGGTCATGACTTTTATCCAAGAATAAATTAGTAGACAAGGGGTTGATTATCCACACTTAATTTATAAGATGGCAAATTTGTTGACGCTCTCCTGGCTAAAGCCGAGGAGATTCATAACGAATCCCTCTCTTGGTGCGCGTTCCCTAGGCGAGGAGACCTCGCCGGGGTCGCACCGCTATCGGGATGGTTATTTTCTTGATTGAATAGACTTAACTGAAAAGCATATTCGCTCAAGTTCCCAGGCACATCACGTTTGCTCTTACGAGCGTAATGTTTTCTCCTTTCTTGATTCAGACAGCGAGTGGGGGAAACCCCCAAGACGCGCTGAATCGCTTTATTCTCTGTTAATTCAGAGATGGGCGTTTGAAACAATGTTAATTGTTTGGGTTCCGGCAAGTCCCTCCGTACCTTTTCAACTATGTTTAAACCGTAGTAATTAATGGCTTTATTCTTGATATTAATACTAGCTTGAAAATTTGCATCATCAACATGACCACAGTTAGTGCAAAGGAATTTTTCTCCTTCCCTATTATCAGGATCTATATGATGACAAACCGAGCATTCTTGGCTAGTATGACGGGGATTAACCCTTAAAACAATCTTTCCTGACTTAGCAGCCATGTACTCAATTTTGTGGGTCAATGAATACCATGAAGCATCAGCGATTAATCGGCTTAAAGCTCTTTTAGCACTTTGTCCATTTTTCAGAAACCTCCCTGTTTTTTCATCATATTTAGGTTTGCATCTTTTAATCATGTTTGAGATTTGCAAATCTTCAATGGCAATGGCATCAGATTTTTGAACAATTTTCTTAGCTGTTTGCCATTGATAGGATTCTCGTCTAGTAGCAATTCGATGTTGAAAACCTGAAAGTTGTTTTTGAGCTTTTCGTCTATTGTTAGACCTTCTTGTCTTCCGACTCACTCTTCTTTGCCGAATACGTTGCAATCGCTTAGTTTTAGGATTTGTGGCAAACTTAGGATTATCAATAGCTGAAGAGTCTGAACAGTAAAGTAACTTACCTAACCCCATATCTAAACCGGTAACAGTTTTGACCTCTTCTAATTTTTTAACAGGGTAAGTAGGAACAGCTTTATCTTCTATTCTTACTGAAACGTAATAACCATTACTCTTTTTCCTAACTGTAACTGACTTAATCTTAAACTCATCAGGAATAGGACGAGAATTATAAAAGTTTACCC
>JBFRWG010000070.1:0-31599 GCA_051439445.1 Crocosphaera sp. | reverse complement strand
CCATAACCATTGTCATTGAAAATCAGGGTAACAAAAGGAGTACCGGCACGTAAAGCCGTTTCTAACTCCTGACAGTTCATCATAAAACCCCCATCCCCTGTCACTGCAACCACCCTCTTATCAGGGGCCACTAACTTAGCAGCGATCGCCCCAGGAATAGCGATCCCCATAGCTGCAAACCCATTAGAAATGAGACAGGTATTAGGACTATCAGAATGATAATGACGGGCCATCCACATTTTATGGGCCCCCACATCGGAGATAACGATATCTTCTGGTCCCATCACCTGACGCAGATCGTAGATGATTTTTTGCGGTTTAATAGGGAACCCTTCATCATGGGCATAATTTTCATATTCTGTCACCAACTGAGTCCGTACACCAGTAGCGACAGAGGTTGATTTTCCTTGACGATCAGCCCGTTTTAAAATATCCATCAAAGAATCGCTAATATCCCCCACCACTTCCACAGAAGGGATATAACTGCTATCAATTTCTGCCGGTTCCATGCCAATATGGATAATAGGGGTTGATCCTTCTGGGTTCCATTTTTTGGGTGAATATTCGATTAAATCATAGCCTACAGCAATGACGAGATCGCTTTGTTCAAAGGCGCAAGTAATTACATCTCGTTGTTGCAAACCCACAGTCCACAAGGAGAGAGGATGGGTGTAAGCAACGGCCCCTTTCCCCATAAACGTATTGGCCACAGGAATATTTAAAGTGGTGGCAAACTCTGTTAATGCTTCACTGGCCTGGGCCCGAATAGTGCCATTTCCCACTAAAATTAAGGGGTTTTTGGCTTTAGAAATGGCCATGGCCGCTGCGTTTAAACTACGATAAGATGCGTAAGTTTTCTCTTGTGCATCTCGTTTCAAAGGTTGGCCATCCACGGACATGGCTGCGATATTTTCGGGCAGATCGATATGAACCGCCCCAGGTTTCTCACTTTGTGCCAATTTAAAGGCTTTTCGAGTGATTTCTGGGGTAATACTGGGACGAACGATTTGTTTATTCCATTTGGTAACAGGGGCAAACATGGCCACCAAGTCCAAGTATTGATGGGACTCAATGTGCATTCGGTCGGTTCCCACCTGGCCTGTAATCGCCACTAAGGGCGCACCATCTAGGTTAGCATCAGCAACCCCAGTCATTAGATTGGTGGCCCCTGGTCCGAGGGTGGATAGACAGACCCCGGCTTTACCGGTCAGTCTCCCATACACATCAGCCATAAAGGCCGCCCCCTGTTCGTGACGGGTCGTGATAAATTGAATAGAAGAGTCTTTGAGTGCCTCAAGGATATGTAAGTTTTCTTCCCCTGGCAAGCCAAAAATATACTCTACCCCTTCATTTTCGAGGCATTTCACCAATAATTCGGCTGTGTTCATTTCCCCCATCTGAGTTTTCCCTTATACTGATTAGTCAATAGTGACTCCCGAAATAGTGGTTTGTAGACCGTTTCGGGAGTTTAGGATGGATTATCAAATTTCTCTTAGTCTAATTTAACGAAAGATCCTTGACAAAAACCACTGTTTATGGTGATTTCCTCACTTAATCCACACAGTTTTAACATTCAGAAATTCTCGCATCCCTTCAATGCTTAATTCCCGTCCGTAACCCGATCGCTTGATACCTCCGAAAGGTAGGCGAGGATCGGACTTTACCATCCCATTAATAAAGACACACCCAGCTTCAATCTCGTCGATGAGTCGCTCTTGTTCGGTTGGTTCATTAGTCCAACCACTGGCCCCCAATCCAAAGATGGTATCATTGGCTAATTGAATAGCTTCGTCGATATTTTTAACTCGGAAGAGTAAAGCCACTGGACCAAAGAATTCATCGTGATAACCGGGAGAATCTACGGGAATATCCGTTAAAATGGTAGGCGGATAAAAGTAACCTGAGCTATTACCGATCGCTTGACCTCCTAATACTATTTTGCCTCCTTTTGTCACGGTTTCTTGAACTTGTTGATCGAGTTCTAATAACATCGAGGCGTTAGCTAGAGGTCCAATGTCTGTGTCTTCCTTGATGGGATCACCCACTTTGAGGGCTTTAAATTTTTCGACGAGTAAAGACTGAAATTGATCAGCGATCGATTCGGCTAAAATAAAGCGTTTAGCAGCAATACAAGACTGGCCGTTATTTAACATCCTGGCTGTTACCGCAGTGGTAGCTGCTGCTTCAATATCAGCACTTTCTAAAACGATAAAAGGATCACTGCCCCCTAATTCTAAAACGGTTTTCTTAATTTGTTTTCCGGCTGCAGAGGCTAAACTGGCCCCTGCGGGTTCACTTCCGGTTAAAGTGGCTGCTTTTACTCTAGAATCGTTAATGATAGATTCCACTTGAGATGCGCCGATCAGTAGGGTTTGGAAACTCCCTTGAGGGAATCCTGCTTCTGTGAGGATGGCTTCCACAGCTAAGGCGCATTGAGGCACGTTGGAAGCGTGTTTTAGAATGCCGACGTTTCCGGCCATTAAAGCGGGGGCCGCAAAGCGAAACACTTGCCATAGGGGAAAATTCCAGGGCATAACTGCTAAAATAATCCCTAAGGGTTGATAACGAATAAAGCTACGACTGGCATCTGTTTCAGCAGGAACATCTCTGAGAAAGTTAGCTGCATTTTCTGCGTAGTAACGGCAGACTAAGGCACATTTTTTCGCTTCTGCGATCGCACTTTTGATGGGTTTGCCCATTTCTAGGGTCATGATTTCCCCTAGTTTACGTTGATCTCTTTCTAAAATATCTGCGGCGGCTTTTAACCATTGACTCTTTTGTTCGAGAGAAATTTGACGATATTGTTTAAAGGTGGCTTCAGCTAAAGCGAGTTTGACCTCTATTTCTTCTGCTGTAAGCGGTTCAAAGATTTTAATGGTTTCTCCCGTTGCTGGGTTAACTGTAGCGATACCCATTTTGTCCTCCTAAATTCTTTGCAGTAAACCATCTGCTTAAAACAACAATTAATAGGTATATTTATCCTGCTTAATTGATACTTAGTATTATCATAGCTAATTATTTGTTAATTCATCAACTAGCTTTTAAAAAAGTACTCTTGCTATGTGACTAGCTCTTTTTCTTAGTAACCATCTAAGATGTTTGTTAATTTTCTTGATTATAAACGACAGCCATAAGGTGGTTTATTCGTTGAGATAGATAGATTTTTTCCTAGCTCTAAAACTGGGTCTAATTATCTTTATCATAAGTGAGAAATGCCATTAGATATGAAGTGGTGCTACATTCATTCCTAACTTCTAGAAGATTGGGGAATTCTGGCGACATTTTGTTAAACTAAAAAGTAACATAAGTTTACAATCAGTCTCATTAACCCCATGAAATCCCATAAAACCCTTCAGCCAGGACAAGGTTGGTCTCTTGATGAACGAGATCCTAAATTCATAGAACAGGTGATGCCTTATTGGAAATGGTTTTATGATCACTATTTTCGGGTCAAAAGCGATGGTTGGCAGCATATTCCCCCTGAAGGACCGATGTTATTAGTGGGTTCTCATAATGGGGGTTTAGCTTCTCCCGATACCTCTATGATGATGTATGACTGGTTTCGTCGGTTTGGGACAGAACGGTTATGTTATGGATTAATGCACCAATCAGCCTGGACTCTTAATCCTGCTTTAGCTAAGTTAGCGGTGAAAACGGGGGCGGTGCGGGCCCATCCAAAAATGGGGATTGCAGCTTTGAAAAAAGGGGCGAGTGTTTTAGTTTATCCAGGAGGAGCGCAGGATGTTTTCCGTCCCTACAAGGATCGTCATAAAATTCATTTTGCTGGACGTAAAGGGTTTATCAAACTGGCTTTGCGGGAAAATGTCCCTATTATTCCCCTGATCTCTGTGGGATCTCATGAAACCTTGTTTATTTTAGGGGACTGCTACGAACAAATGAAAACCCTAAATCAGTGGGGAATGCCTTGGTTATATGATCTTGATCCTGAAGTTTTCCCCATTTATCTTGGCTTACCTTGGGGGATTGGCATTGGACCGGCACCTAATTTTCCTCTGCCTATTCCTATGTACACTCGTATTTGTTCTGCCATTGTTTTTGAGCGATATGGTAGAGAGGCCGCTAATGATAGGGCTTATGTTGACGCTTGTTATGATTTGGTTGTGTTCAAAATGCAGCAAGCCTTAGATCAATTAGTGATTGATAGTCAATCAGAATTTAGAATTTAGCCTTAGTCTGGAGCATCATTGAAAATTGCCTCATGTTCAACCAAATCAGTTTTTAATGGCTCATTAATTCCTTGATTATCCCTAAATCGAGTATGTCTGACATTTGTACTGTCTAAGGAAGCATCACTGAGATCCGC
Organism: Crocosphaera sp.; assembly: GCA_051439445.1. Lineage (GTDB taxonomy): Bacteria > Cyanobacteriota > Cyanobacteriia > Cyanobacteriales > Microcystaceae > Crocosphaera. Next base: position 27,275 of record JBFRWG010000070.1, on the reverse strand, counting down.
CTCACTGACATAAGCATCACTGAGATCGGTTTTATCTAAAATTGAGCCACTTAAATTCGTTTTACTTAAAATTGAACGAGTTAAAACAGCTTGACTCAAGTTGGCTTGACTAAAATTGGTATGACTCAAAAGGGAGTCACTTAAAATTGCTCCTTGTAGATTGGCTTGCGTTAAATTAGCTCCAATGAGATTTACTTCACTTAAATCTGCCCAACGTAGATCCGCTTCTTGCAATCTTGCTTCTCCTAAGTCAGCCCCTTTTAGGTTAGCTTCGATTAATTTAGCACCCATCAAGTTAGCCCCTGTTAAGTTAGCCCCCAATAGATCCGCTCCACTGAGATCAGCCCCCATCAGATTCGCTCCACTGAGATCAATACCCATTAAGTCGGCATTTCTGAGATCAGCTAAAATCAAGTTAGCGTTGGTTAAAATGGCACCGCTAAGATTAGCTTCTCTTAAGTTTTGATCATTCCCTCCGTCTAGCATAATTCTTTCAATGAGAGAGAATTGTGGATCACTTTCATTGATTTGAGCAATTTCATCTATTTCTAACAGACTGGCTGTTGCCCAATTAAAATTTTTAATCTTAATTCCTGAAGCTTTTATAAATTCGGCAGATTTTAATAAGTCTTGTAATTTCTCTAAGGTGATTTTAGAGCCTTCAACTTTGATAGTTAGCTGATCTTCATCAACATTTTCAATGGTTAACTCGATACTTTTTACTAACTGTTTCAACTCTGTAATAATTTGGTTCACTTTTCTTTTTTTATTTTCAAAGTGAACTAATTTATCAACTAAAAAACTGTCTTGTAAAATGATTTCAGCAATAGTTGATTCCAGTGATTTAGAATCCTCCGTATATTCCCCATCATGATTAAGTTTTAATCGCATGACTTTATGTGAATTTATGCAATGGGACATTCCCTTAACATATTATAGCTTATAATGTCCAGACAATGGGTAAATTGGGGGAAATTGTTGCTTGATTATCATCACTAATGATTGTTGATTCTAAGTCTAAAACTTTTTCTACTTGTTCATAGATTGTTTCTGCCTCTTCTAAGGAATTACCAATACAAGTTAAGCCTAGTTTTCCAAATTCGGATAAAGCCCCCATTAAATGGAATACGGTTCCGGTTTTATTGCTGGTGTCGAAATGTAAGCGATGTTTGGCAACAATATCCATTAAATCATCCGGGAGTAAGCCACAATATTGTTGTTTTTGTAAGTTATCAGAAGCGATATAATATTTAGCATGATTGTGTTGGGTAAAAAATAATCCTGTTGTTGGATTATAAGTGCCATTGGTTAATAATTTTAAGGTCATAAAAGGGTGAGTTGTTCCTCCTTTTCTTAAGTTAATTTCAATAGCTTGAATCTCCCATTTTTCTCCTTCTTCAGAAGTGTCACGAATGGCTAAAAAATCTACACCATAGCGTTCCATTGCCCCCCGTTTTGCTAAAGCTTGACCAATTTTTAAGCCTAATTCTTGCAGTTTTTGACGGTATGCTTCGTCCGCCGGAAAACGACATCCTAAATAAATTTGTCCGTCGGGTCCTCCTAAAATTTGATCATGGGTTGAAAGAATGGAAACTTCTCCATTGGGCCGAATATAACCTTGCACACTAGGTGATCGTTTTTCTTTTCCTTCTATAAAGCATTCTACAATGGCACCTAATTCGGGAATTCGACTAGAAAAGTTCTGCCAAGTTTCGTCTTCTGCTTGAAAACTTAAGTCTTTTAAACTATTTCCAATTCCTATTTTTTTCTCTGTATTATTTGCACTTATAAAACTTTTTTTCTTCATAAAATCTAAATTTAATACAGCATTCCCTTCTCCTGAAAATCCCTCATTCAATTTGACAACTAGACGGTTGAGATGAGGATTTCTTTGAACAAGTTGATTAATCTCTGTGATTAAATCAGTTACATTTTTCACTAAAAAACTTCCATCAGGATGAGGGATAGAACAATCTGAAAAAATTTCTCGACTGCCACTTTTTGACCCCCAATAACTCAGTTGGGGGGAGGAAGCAAACAGGGGTACATTTAATTTTACGGATAGTTCTTGTTCCAAGTTTGTGGCATTAAAACATACCATATAAGATTTATTAGGACGTAAGGCACGGCGTATTCTTTCTACTAAGCGAGGTCGTTCTAAAATCTTTTGGGTTAAAGGCTTAAATGAGTTATCATAAGTGGTGAGCAGAAGTAAGCGATCGCGGGCATGAGAAAAGGGAATTCCTGGTAATAATTGTAAGTAATATTCAATAATAATTGGGGATAAAGGTTGTCCTGTTACATAAATTAATCGTGTTTTAGGATTGCGTAAGCGAATTAAGGAAAATAGTAATCTTTCTTCATAATGAAGAAACCCTGCTACTTTTTGTCCCACTCGTTGATCAATACTAAAGGAAGGGACAACTAAAATATCATAACCATCTTCTTCAAATAGGTCTTTTCCTTGCCAATATTGACGGAGTTTATCTTGAAGGTTATTAAATTTTTCGACAGTTTTGTTATCAGTTTTCATTGTTGCATAAGTCAAGAAATTATGACTAATCTTCTTGGATTATTTGATTCATTTTTATTGTATAGTAAGAACAGCTTTTTACTGAATAATTATGACATTTCGTAACCCAGTTCCCACAGTGGATATTATCATTGAACTCATTGATCAACCTCACCGACCGATCATTTTAATTGAAAGGAAGAATACTCCTTATGGATGGGCCCTACCAGGGGGGTTTGTGGACTATGGAGAAACAGTGGAAAATGCAGCTTACCGAGAAGCAAAGGAAGAAGTAAATTTATCGGTGAAATTAGTTGAACAATTCCATGTCTATTCTAACCCAAGTCGAGATGAGCGTAAACATACCATGAGTATTGTTTTTATTGCTACTGCAACGGGACAACCTAAAGCAGCAGATGATGCTAAAAACTTGCGCATTTTTGATCTTTGGGAATTACCGAAAAACCTTTGTTTTGATCACGATAAAATCTTAGAAGATTATCAAAACTATCGTTATTATAATTTACGTCCTAATTTAGTTTAATTATGTTTTTTTTAGGGATTGATTTTGGAACGTCGGGTGCGAGAGCTATTGTTATTGATGAATTTGAAAAAATTATTTTCCAAACTAGCTCTTTATTTACTCAAAATAAAAATTTAGTGAAAGTTTGGCAAGAAAATTTATATCTTCTTTTGGCTAAGATTCCAGTTGAGATAAGACAGAAAATTGTGGCAATTTCTATCAATGGAACCTCCTCAACTGTCTTATTTTGTGATGGGGAAGGAAATCCAATTGATGAACCAATTTTATACAATGATTCACGGGGACTAAGTATCTTAGATAGTCTCAATACTATTAGTCCTAAGAATCATCTTGTTAACAGTGCAACCTCTAGCTTAGTTAAGCTTCTATGGTGGTATCAGACCCCATTCTTTAAACAAGGAAAATACTTTTTACATCAAGCAGACTGGTTAGGATTTTTATTACATGGAAAATTAGGCATTAGTGATTATCATAATGCTTTAAAACTGGGGTATGATGTAGAAAATTTATGTTACCCTGACTGGCTAGCAAATTCATCCATTAGTTTAGTTTTACCTCAAGTTTTAGCCCCTGGAACCCCTGTGAAAACTGTAAGAAATGATCTGATTAAAGAGTTTGGATTTAGTGAAAATTGTCTGGTTTGTACAGGAACAACAGATAGTATTGCTGCTTTTTTAGCAAGTGGAGTAAACTCCCCAGGGGAAGCAGTAACTTCTTTAGGATCAACCTTGGTTTTAAAATTATTAAGTGAAACTCGCATTGAAGATAGTCCATCAGGAATTTATAGTCATCGTTTAGGTGATTTATGGTTAACAGGAGGTGCATCAAATACGGGAGGTGCAGTGTTAAAACATTTCTTTACTCAACAAGAATTACAACAATTGAGTGAAAAAATAAATGTTCATCCATCGAGCAATTTAGATTATTATCCTTTATTGAAACCAGGAGAAAGATTCCCTATTAATGATCCTGATTTACAGCCAAAACTTGAACCAAGACCTGATGATCAAGTACAATTTTTACACGGTTTATTAGAAAGTATGGCCAAAATTGAAGCATTAGGATATAAAAAATTACAAGCATTAGGTGCAAATCCTATCACTAAAATTTATACGGCTGGAGGAGGTGCAAACAATCAAAAATGGACTAAGATTAGAGAACAGTATTTAAACGTTTCTGTCTCGATTTCACCCCAAACTGAAGCAGCTTATGGAACCGCATTATTAGCTAAGAAAAGTCAAATCAACTAATTGATTTATCTATTAATAAAAACAGGAGTTTTAAAACCATTATGATGGAATTAAATCTAACTAATTCATGGATTATTGCTTTGATTATTAACAGTATTTTACTTACTTTTGCTTTCATTGCACCGAAAAAATTACTAACACCTTTAGGATATATAAATGCTTGGGTTTTAGGGGTAATTGTTTGGGGTGCATTAAGTTGGCCAGGTTATGCTGTGGTGATGTTTTATTTCCTTGTTGGATCAGGGGTTACTAAAATTGGTATGGCCGAAAAAGAAGCAGCAGGAATTGCTGAAAAACGTTCAGGAATACGGGGACCAGAAAATGTTTGGGGTTCGGCTTTAATTGCTACTTTTTGCGCTTTAGGAAGCTTATTTTTTGACGCTCCTTGGCCACAATTATTAATCTTAGGTTATCTAGCTAGTTTTAGCACCAAACTATCGGATACAACTGCATCAGAAGTGGGTAAAGCTTACGGAAAACGCACCTTTTTAATTACTACTTTAAAACCTGTTCCCGCAGGAACAGAAGGGGCAGTTAGTTTAGAGGGAACGGTAGCTGGAATTGTCGCATCTGGGGTGATTGCTTTGGTAGGATATCTGGTAGGATTAATTGATGTAATGGGTATTCTCTATTGTATTCTTGCTGCTTTTCTTGCCACTAATATAGAAAGTTTAATCGGAGCAACCTTACAAGAAAAATTTGCTTGGATGACCAATGAAGTCGTTAATATTATTAATACTTTTTTTGGTGCAGGGATTGCTATTTTATTAGGTTGGTTGCTCTTGTTTTATTCGTCATGATTGATCATCAAGAATCATCCTTTTTGTCACTTCTAACTCTCTCCACAAAGACTCCAGTTGCGAATAAGCTTCTTGTGGTGGTAACTTACCAGATGTATGAAGATTGGCAATAAATCCCACTTTGTGAGCAAATTCCTGTAATTTAGAGTTAAAAATCACCTTATCTTGGGTCAAGGTTCCATGATAAGGATAAATGGCGTAAAGAAAATTGTCCTTCAGGGTTCGTGGTACATTGTCCATAACTGTTGTTCCTGTTCAAGTTCAAGATATCTCTATTGTAGGGGATGCTTTTTTAACCCAAAGTTAACTTTGGGTTAACTTTGTTATTGTTTGAAGAGAAATATTGTTATGATCTGCATTGGAACTTTAGTGCGCGTGATTTATCCTGACTATGCGAAGGGTGTAGAAGGACGGGTAGAAGCGCAAGAAAGCAACGGACGATGGTTGATAAAATTAGACCAGAACCCCATTAACCATAAACAGGAGTCAATCGTCTTGTCTCTGGATGAGTCGGAGTTTGATGTGATCCAAGAAGAGATTTGAAAAATTGACTAACCCGATCTTTGCCTTTATTTTAAGTTATTGTTAAAGCATTGGACCACAAGCGTGAAGGTCAAAACCATGAGAAAACTTTTATTCCTCATTTTATTTGTTGTTGGTTTGTGGGTTGCCTTGACTAATTTTAAAGGGTTGGCAACCCAAGGCCAGTATGAGTCAATTATTGTTAACTTTCGTGAAGATGTTTCGACAACCACTTTAAGCCAAGAAATAGAAGCGATCGCCACCAACTATAACACCAATGCTAGTCTCAATAGTATCTATGCCATCGACGAACATATTTACACCCTCTCAGGGGACAAAACCTTATTAGATCGTCTTAAACAATCTTCTTTAAAAGAGTATGTAGATTACATTGAACCGAACTACATTTACAATACGCTAGAAGCACCCAATGATCCTGACTATAGCCAACAATGGAACCTCCATAATATTCATGTAGAAAGAGCTTGGGAAGAAACCAAAGGGGAAGGTATCACCGTTGCTGTTATTGATACAGGGGTGAGTCGAGTTCCTGACTTACGACAAACGGAGTTCGTCCCAGGATATGACTTCGTTAACGATCGCAATGATGCGAGGGATGATAATGGACACGGAACCCATGTAGCCGGAACCATTGCTCAATCTACCAACAATAACTATGGGGTTGCAGGGATAGCCTATCATGCCAAAATTATGCCTTTAAAAGTGCTTTCTGCCCAAGGAGGAGGAACCGTATCAGATATTGCTGATGCCATTCGTTTTGCGGCTGATAATGGGGCTAATATTATCAACATGAGTTTAGGTGGTGGTGGAGAAACCCAGGTGATGAAAGATGCCATTGACTACGCCTATGATAAAGGGGTTGTGATTATTGCTGCTGCGGGTAACAGTAATGAAAATGCGGCCTCTTATCCTGCTAGATATCCCAAAGTCATTAGTGTTTCCGCCTTAGATCCCGCGGGCAAAAAAGCCCCCTATTCCAACTATGGCGCAGGAGTTGATATTTCTGCCCCTGGTGGTAGTGAAAGCGGTAAAATTCTCCAAGAAACCATTGATCCCGATACCGGTAATCCTGTTTTCTCAGGTTTCCAAGGAACCAGTATGGCCGCCCCTCATGTGGCCGGGGTTGCTGCTTTAATTGAAGCGTCTGGAGTCAAGAAACCCGAAGAAGTCTTCGCCGTGTTAACCCAATCTTCTCGCAAGGTGGAAGAGGATACCTTTAACTATTATGGTGCGGGTCAATTAGACGCAGGAGAGGCGGTAAAATTAGCTCTCAGGGGTAAAATTACGGTTCGTGACTTCTTCCGTTGGTTACGAGATAGTGGCTATTTAAACCCCCGTTTTTGGATAGATGGTGGGGTAGTTGCTTTATTACCGAAACTGTTGATGGTTTTGGGGTCTTATCTCCTTGCTTTTCTCTTACGCAACTATTTCCCTTTTTCCTTTACCAGTCCCTTTAATTGGGGTTTAGTTTTAGGCAGTTCGGGTTTATTCTTCTTGCAAGGGATCTATGTTTTTGACCTACCTCAATGGCCGTTTCGGGTGATGGGGAGTTCTATCCCAGAATTAGCCAATTCTGTGCAAGGAACCGTTGCTTTAAACCCATTCTTAGCGAGTGTTTTAGTTCCCTTTGTTTTAGTGGCTATCTTACTGGGCCATCGTGACTGGAAATGGTTTGCCATTGGCACCAGTTTAGGGGTTGCAGCTTGTTTAACGGTTCATGCTGTCATGTCTCCCACTGTTTGGGCAATGCCTTCTGTTACTATTTCTAGAGGGTTTTTAGGGGTTAATGCTTTTCTGTGTGTTGGGTTAGCTTGTTTAGCCAGTAAAAAATCTTAGAAATCACAGTATAACCTTACTGTAGGGTGGGCATTGCCCACCTACAAGTTTTTTTAACTACGAAGCGTAACCTCAAACTGTTTAACTAAAGTCTGACGAATCTTGTCATGAACGGGTTCAACATCTTCATCGGTTAAGGTGCGATCGCCGGAACGATAAGCTAAACTAAAAGCCAAACTTCTTTGTCCGTCGGGAACATTTTCCCCTTGATAATCGTCGAACAATTCTATTGCAGTTAACAGTTGTCCTCCTGCTTTATTCATGGCTTGGGTTAAGTCAGCAACGGAAACATCCAAAGCAGCAAAAAAGGCCAAATCTCTTTCCACTGCCGGATAAGTCGAATAAGTTTGAAAATGAGGGGTTAATAACTTATCTTGGTTGAGAACTTTGAGAAGACAACGAAAATCTAACTCAAAGCCATAAACCTCATCAATTAAGTCTTTTTCTTGGCGCAGTTGAGGATGTAGTTGTCCAAAAATCCCTAATCTCTCCCCATTTAACCATAAAGAAGCGGTACGACCAGGGTGTAACCGTTGGTCTTCACTGTCGGTTTGATAGTCTACCGATACCCCTAATCGTTGAAAAACGCTTTCTAAGATACCTTTGGCCTCATACCAGGTCATGGGATTGCCTTTACCGCTTCTCGTCCAGCGACCTTGAGGCAATAAGTCGCCCCCTATGATACCTGCTATATTATCCCATTCGGCCATTTCTCCTGCAACCCGTCGGAAAATACGCCCTATTTCAAAGCCATTTAAAGCACCGTTCCCTTGGGACTGATTATAGGCAAACGCATCAATAATCCCGTCTAAAAGATTGGTTCGTAAGGCAGAATATTCAGCAAATAAGGGGTTACTTAAGACCACTTCAGCTTTATCTGGTTTAACCAGGGAATACTGGACTAACTCCGTTAAACCCACTCCGCGCAACGCTTCCCTAACCTTACGTTGGGTTTGATATTCAATGGAAAGTCCTCCCGCTTCAGTTTTGCCAGGAAGTTCATCACAGAAGCGATCATACCCATAGAGTCGGGCCACTTCTTCAATGAGATCGATTTCCCGTTCTAAGTCACGATAACGATAGGAAGGAATCTTGACAGACCAAACCGTATTTTCTCCTGGAACCAGGGTTAAATGACATCCTAAGTCCCCTAAAATCCGCTCCACATCCTCACCGATAATGTTACTCTTTTGGCCATCTTTTTGCACCGGTCCTAAGACGTGATGGATGCGCTCTAAACGTAACTCAATGGAATCAGACGATCGATCTTGACGATGATCACTGATCTGTTGAGTCACAACCGTTCCTCCTGCTAACTCTATAATTAAGGCGATCGCCCGTTGACAAGCTAGTTCTAACTCAGATTGATTGATTCCCCGTTCGTATCTTGCTGATGCTTCGCTGCGTAAACTTTGACTACGAGAGGAGCGACGAATGGTAACTTGCTCAAATAATGCTGCTTCTAAAAGGATGTTTTGAGTGTCATCCGCAACTTCTGTTTCTTCTCCTCCCATGACACCAGCAAGGGCCACAGGGGTATCATTAGCGGTAATGAGTAAGTTAGATGGGTTTAACGCTCTTTCCTGTCCATCAAGGGTTTTTAAGGTTTCTTTCTCCTTAGCCAAACGAACACCGACGGTTAATTGATCCTTGTTTCCTGCGACGGTTTCTAACTTCTGGAGATCGAAAGCATGAAGGGGTTGACCCCATTCTAATAAGACTAAGTTGGTAATATCTACCACGTTATTGATGGGACGAACGCCGGCTGATTCTAAACGTTGTTGTAACCAGTCAGGAGAAGGAGCAATTTTTACCCCTGCTATGATAGTTCCCATATAGCTAGGACAAGCATCCCCATCACTGACTTCTACTGTTAGAGGATAGACTTGTTTATCGGGTAGAGCGGTTTGGGGAGGTTGAGGAAGGTTTAACGCACCTCCTGTTAAAGCTGCCACTTCCCTGGCCACCCCAATCATACTCATAGCATCAGCACGGTTGGCTGTGGGGGTGATATCTAAAATCACCTCATCTAAGCCTAGAAAAGGACGGGCATCTGCCCCTAATTGTAGATTATCTTCTTCAAAAATGTGAATTCCTGCGGATTCTTTGGCCAGACCTACCTCTGCTAAAGAACAAATCATCCCTTGAGACTTGACCCCTCGCAGTTTAGCCGATTTAATTTTAAGGTCAATTTGCGGTAAATAGGTTCCTAATGTGGCGACAGGAACGTATATATCTGCTTTGGCGTTTGGCGCGCCACAAACGATAGTAGAGAGACTTTCTGCCCCAATATCCACTTGACAGACACTTAGTTTATCCGCATTGGGATGAGGTTGACGCTCTACAATTTTACCGATGACCACTCCATCGGCCCATTGACGACGATCCTCGATCTCATCTACTTCTAAACCTGCAATCGTCAAAAGATCGGCTAATGCTTCGGGGGTGAGGGTGACGTTAACGAGTTCCCGCAGCCAGTTAACGGAAATTTTCATAGTATTTTTTGATTTTGACCGATGATCATCTCTCAGTCTATCATTGTTTTGATCTGGGTAACACAAGCATCTTGCTTTTGGGAGTTGATAACAGTGTATTTTGGTATTTTAAGGTTTTTTAAAAAATAATTTTGCTAATTTTTTCCCTAATTCTTCTAACCAGTGAATAGCTGTATCCAGCCATTCTAAAATCCTCACTAAAGGATGTTTAATATAACCGGTACTTTTAGCTTCTGTTTCTACCCAATTTGACGAAACTATATCAATTTTATTATTATTGGGATGCTGGGAATTAGTAGTATTTTTTGTGATGCTACCATTTTTTTGTCTATTTATTTTCGCTTTAGATAAAGATGTCGATTGTTTGATTCGTCCCCTAGCATTTTGTTTTAATTGATTTCTCTTCCTATGAGAAGATTTATTTTCTTGAGCTAAAAAAGCAGGAGAAAGATGATTTTCTGTTGTAATTTGTTCCCCGTATGAATCATCGCAAGATAACCAACTATCATCATTTTTTTGATTGGTTACTGTTGAATATTGTAAGCTTTCTAGTGAAGAATTAGGGTCTAATTGATGCTCAGAAAAAACTTGATTAAAAAAGTAGTCAATAGCAGCATAAATGAGAAATTTTAGTTGAAAGGGATCTTCAGTTTCAATGTTTAAGGACTGATGACTTTTTTCCCGAATATTGACCCTCCATTGTTGCATTTTTACGTTAAAAGAAGTAGCCATGAATTCTTTTTTATAAGGCTCATTTACAGAAACTAGAGACTTATTTGATGAAGGAGACAAGGTACTTTTCTGGGCAACAGGAACCAGAGAGGATTCGGCAAAAAAATCTAGATTCATGGCTAATTGTCCTGTTTGCATCCAGCGCATTCCTTGCCAAAACCAACGAATTGGTGGTAGTACATGGTAATCTTCTGGGGTATGAATTAATTCCAGTTTATTTCTTTTATGTTGTTTGAGATCGTACCAATAATTAGCCGTTTCGAGACGAATATATTTGTTTAAATGCTGTTGTTGTGCCTCAGATAGAATATCAATAATTCTGTTATTTTCAGCCACTAAAACCAGGTTTTTGGTTTCTATATCGCTGGCTATCCCTTGAACCATAATAGAAGAAGATGTCTGATGCCCATTTCTACTCTTTTTTCTGCCCTTTTCCCTTTTAGTTTGTGTTAAACATTGTTGGGTTTCTCGAAAAACCCGTTTTAGGGGTCGATCGACTTCAGGAGTCGAAGCACTCAGGTTATGCTTGCGAGAAGGTAATGCTTTTTGTTGCCACCCTAATTGTAATTGTTTGCCAGTTGCTCGTACTGCCTGTACCATCATGTACAGTGGATAGATGAGGATTTGTACACTCCATTCTACTCCCACTCTTAAATATTGTGCGCTACGAAGCAAGCGATCGCCCCATCGTAAAGATTGACGGTTGACAAAGTTAAACAGTCGGCTTTTGTAAGGTTGATGATTAGGGGAGGTCATCGGTTTTAGGGTAGTTTATGTATCAATGGGAACTATTTTGCCTTGATTTAATTGTAAAACTTGATGTTTAAATTGTTCTACAAGGTCTAATTGATGGTTTACCATAATAATAGTGGTTTTAGTGTCTTCTGTTATAGTCTTTAACACTTCAATCAATCCTAAAGCTCGCTCACGATCTAGGGCAGAGGTCGGTTCATCCAACAATAATAATTTTGCTTGCATCACTAACCCTCTAGCAATACTAATCAGTTGTCGTTGTCCAAGGGAGAGTTGTAGTTCATGACGTTCTAACCAATCATCGGGAATGGATAGTTGCGATCGCCAGTAACTGATTCTTTGCTGAATCTCAGCTTGAGGGAGTTTTTGTAAGATTAAAGGATAAGCTAACGTTTCTTGAACAGTCATTCCTAATAACTTGGGTTCTTGGGGAACTAAAACGATTTGTTGACGCAGATCAATAATAGGAAAGCCATCTAAGGGTTGAGACTCAAAGAAGATGGTTCCTGTCTGGGGATCTTGTAGACGATTAAGGAGACGTAATAAAGTGGTTTTTCCTGAACCTGAAGGACCGACAATGGCCAAGCGATCGCCCTGATTAACGGTAAAAGATATATTCTCTAATAATTGATGTTTGCCTAAAGCATCAGTTAAGCTGACATCCGATAATTTTAATAAAGGTTCTGTGGGGCCTTGCATGGTAATTCCCTAATTTTTAATTAATTTAACCTATATTTTCCACAAATTTTCTGAAATCGATTTTTAGCGAACCGCACCCGTCCATTGACACTCCCAAGGTTAAACGCTATGGCGTTATAACGGGTGATTCTTGGTTCACAAAGGTTAAATTAACAGCAGTTTTTAGATGATTTTTGATAACCCCCAACCCTTAACCATTTTGAGGGTCACCGTTTTATCTGCTGTACAATTTACAATGAAGGCGGCACCCAGACTCGAACTGGGGATAAAGATTTTGCAGACCTCTGCCTTACCACTTGGCTATGCCGCCGTTTTTCCAACCTTTTCATTATAGCAAAGACTTCTGGAGTGTAACAAGGATCACCCTGCAACAAAACCCAAATTTTTCTAAAGAAGGGTAAAGTAAGTTTAACCAAGTTTAAGCAAGTTGTGCAGCCCTGATAAGTGCCATATTGTCTATAATCACAACACAAGTCTTAGAGATAAACTAAAAATGGAGGTGGGGGGTGTTTATAATAAAAGCCTTTCGTTCTATTCTTTACCCCTGAAACATCTATGAAAAAGACTTACAAAATCTTGATGGGTACCCTATTGTTGCTACAACTAGGGACTCCTGCCCTGGCTCAAAATAAACAAGCAAAGGATTCGTTCGAGCGTTTTTATCATGAATCTTGTATCCCTGGTGCGACAGCAGTAGGATTCAGCCAATCAGAAGCAGCAGAAATATGTACTTGTACGGTTAAGACATTACGGGAAAAATACCCTACTGATGAAGCTTTTTCACCTGTTTACACTCGATATACCAATGGAGATCAGACAGCCCGGATAACCCTAACCCGTTATGGGGAAGTTTGTTATGACAATATTCTCTGGGAGAACTAGAGAGGTGGATGCTGATGGAAAAGAGCTTTTTCTAGCTTAGGAAGATTAAGCCTCGGAAGTGAATGATATTGAGGCAAAGTTAACTGAGGATGGGAAAATTAACCCCAATCACCTAGGTAATCATTCACTCAAACAATGGGGTAAGACCAGAGTGGGGGATAAGTTGGTTAAGCTGCTTTTCAGGGAATTGATCGGGGCTTATCGTAGACATAAGGAACAACATCCATAAAAAATGGGGGGATAATTCCCCCTTAATTGGTGATAGTTATGGCTGAGAAATCTTGAATAAAGCTTAAAAAAAGCGATTATAGACGGGGATTTTTTTAGTCTAAAAAGGGACAGGGTAAACTCATAGGTTCACTCCCTGTAAAGCAACCTACCCCTGTCAATCTAACAGGGGGATATTGATTGACACATAAATCGAAGCAGGAGAGAGAATTTAATGCAAGATAAACATATGCTCATGATTCCAGGGCCTACCCCTGTCCCTGAAAGCGTCTTATTGGCCATGGCTAAACACCCGATTGGTCATCGGAGTGGAGATTTTAGTCAAATTATTGGTCAAATCACCGAAAATCTGCGCTGGCTTCACCAAACTCAACATGATGTGCTGATGTTAACCGCCAGTGGAACAGGGGCCATGGAAGCGGGGATTATTAATTTTCTCAGTGCAGGGGATCGGGTTCTAGTGGGCAATAACGGGAAGTTTGGAGAACGTTGGGGAAAAATTGCCCGTGCCTTTGGTCTAGTCGTAGAAGAGATTACCGCAGAATGGGGGAAACCCCTTGATCCTGAAGCCTTTAAAACGAAGTTAGAGGCCGATAAGGACAAAACCATCAAAGCAGTCATCATCACCCATTCTGAAACCTCTACAGGGGTTCTTAATGATCTCCAGACCATCAATGGCTACGTCAAAGCCCACGGAGAAGCTTTGATTATGGTAGATGCTGTCACCAGTTTAGGAGCGGTTAATGTTCCTATGGATGAATGGGGGCTGGATATGGTGGCCTCCGGGTCACAAAAAGGCTATATGATCCCTCCAGGGTTAGGTTTTGTTGCCGTAAGTCCTAAAGCTTGGAAAGCATACGAAACCGCTACCCTACCTAAATTTTATTTGGATTTAGGGGCTTATAAAAAGGCAACGGATAAAAACAGTTCCCCCTTTACCCCCCCTGTGAACCTGATGTATGGCTTACAAGTGGCTTTAGAGATGATGAAAGCTGAGGGGTTAGAGGGGATGTTTGCCCGCCATCAACGGTTAACCCAAGCCACCCGTGCTGGGATTAAAGGGTTAGGATTATCCCTGTTTGCCCCTGATGAAGCAGCCAGTTGTGCAGTGACAGCCGTTATGCCCTCGACAGTAGAAGCTGAGGCGATTCGTTCTACCATGAAAAAAGAGTTTGATATTGCCCTAGCGGGAGGACAAGATCACCTTAAAGGAAAAATCTTCCGCATGGGTCATTTGGGGTTTGTCAGTGAACGAGATGTCTTAACAGCGATCGCTGCATTAGAGGCCACTTTACAAAAATTGGGTCATGATGGGGCTAAGTCTGGCGCAGGGATGGCTGCAGTTTCTCAAGTGTTGGGTCAGTGATTACTGACGACGCAAAAAAGAAGGCAAGTCCACTTTTTCTCTCGCCGCATCTTCTTTGCGATGACGATCAATACTAAAACTAAAAGGAACAGAACTACTCACTAATAAGGCGTTAGCAGAATTACTGCTAGGATCTTCGAGATGGGCATCTTGGGGGGGTTCTGTTTCTTCTGGGGAACTGTCTTGGGGTTCGCAGATGACGGCGTTATCTTCAACAGGGGATAGGGAAAATAATTCTTCTAGGGTTTGATCGATGGAGTCTGAGGCAACTTTTCCCTTCTCTTGTTCCCCAGAAGACTGGGACGGGTTAGAGGGGGTGGGACTTGACCAGGGTTGAATGGCAACTATGGGAGAAGGGGGGTTTAACTTGACTGTGTCATTTTCTGTTGACTTCTGGGTTGGGGTTGTTTTAGCACTACTGTTTAAACATTCGTCCAAGGCTGCTTTATACTGTAGGCTGTAGCGTTGTTGTCGTTGCAGACGTTGCTGTAACTCACGGATCTGCTCCTCTTGGAGGGTAATTTTCTCATTTTTGTCCCCATTTTCCTCTTGGAGAACAGCATACTCCTTTTCTAAGTCAGCAACGGTTTGTTGAAGGATGTTTAATTTTTCTTGTAGGACTTGAAGTTGCTGTTTTTGTTGTTTTTCCTGATGCTGAGATTGTTGAAGTTGTTCGATGAGACTACTATTCTGAGCTTGGGTGCTTTGCAATTGGGTCGTTTGTTGGGAAACAAGGGAGTTGTGATGAAGCGATCGCTGTTGATAGTCTTGTATTTGTTGTCGTGAAGTGGCTAAAGCTTGTTCTAATTTAACAATGGTATCGAGAAGTTCTCGATTTTGCCCTCTGAGTTTACGAGCTAAATCAAACCAGTCTTGATCCCTGGAGGGGTCATGAGCTGACAAAATAGTCACATCCATAACCTCTGGGGGGTTTTGAGACTCATTTTGACTTGAATGAGTTAGGAGATCAGACTTTATGGCTTCTGTGGAGTTAGGCTGAAAAGGCTGATAAGAATTATTGTTACTCATAAGAATATCACATATATTTTAGCTATAGTGATTAAGATGTTATTCAGAGAAATTTAGTTTCTTTTACATCCAGAAAAACAGGATTTGTTGTAAAATAAGATGGGTGCTAATGGGCGTAAGGAATCAAAATAGTAAACCAACCCAACTTAATGTCCCAAGGGGTCTCCCGTTAACATCTGTATAACGGGAGACCCCTTGCCACCAGAAAATAAACTGTAAAGCGTCTGCAAAGTTCGGATTTTTGGGATTTACGTTTGATGTCATCTCGTATAACTTCGGCAATAGAATATCCTTCTTTATCTGTTAGGATGAATAGATAACGGAGTGGCGGTAATACGCACCGTTATTGAACCTAGAAAACAACATAGACATGGGTTCAATTCAGAAGTTCTAGTCAACCCTTGAAGCGGTAAAAGTCTATAGGGAACTAGATGAGTACAGAATTGTTCAGTACAAAAGCACGGTGGGTCTCATCGTGCCTGCCTGCGGAGGGTTAAGTGGTTGCACTCCCTGTAAAACAGGAAGCCCTATTCGTGAGATTGGGAAGCCCACATCAAATCAAAGATTATGATGTGGGAGAACGTCACTATAGCAAGAGTCCTTGCCCCCAACCAAATGTTAGGGGTGAGAGTGTTAGTCAAGGGGTAATTATGCAATTATCATCCGATTCATTTTACCAAGCGGTTCAAAGTCTTGAGAATCATCCAGAATCAATTAGAGTTAAAAAATTAATCTTTTGTATTTGTAAAAAAAATTGGGAAAACGATCTCAATATTCTTAATGCTTTATCCTTGGAAAGCTTGGTTAAGGAGTTGATTACAAAACAAGAAACCGTTGAACAACTAACCCTATCTTTATACAAATTGGTGAAGACTCTCAACCGTCCTAAAGTGTATGCAGGGGTAGCGAAAGCTATTGTTGAACAATTAGGTCCTATCTATCGGGACATGAATAAGGACACGGAAGGGGTGGATGTAGCCCCTAACTCTCAAGACACTCAAGTATCTGATGTTGCCTTTCTCTTAGAACAAGCGGTTAGAAATTTAACTAATCATCCCGAAACGGCAAGAATACATAAATTAATCTATGCAATAACCAAAAACAGTTGGGAAAATGATTTAAACCGCATTCAACATTATGGCTTAAAAAATTTAATTATAGAAAGCTTAGAAATTTACCCCAATTATAATGCCCTAAAAAAAGCCTTTATCCAATTAGTCAATAACATTAATAAAAAGAATTTATATTTAGCCATTTCTAAGATTATTCTTAATCAAATTAGTGGCTTATACGATATGTTAAAAAAGGAGGAAGATACAGCCCCTCAAAAAAGTTCTGATGCCTACAGTACCCAAATTATTCAAGTTGATTCCATAGAAAACTATGGTCAGCTTCAACAGGCTTCACCGTCAAGTTTTGAAACTTCTGTGATTGATATCACCTCAGAACAGATAGTAACTGAGTTAAAACAAATACAACAACCGCCACCACCAGCACCACCCCCCCAAAAAACCTATGATATTTTTGAAATCCGTTTAGAAATCATGCAATATACCAATCCCTTACGGGTTAAAATATTATTATTCTCCCTACTATTTCATCCTTGGGATCGCAGTGGACAGGATTGGTCAACCTTAAGAAGCTATTCCCTCGATGATCTCCTTGAACAAGTTATTCAAAGTGGTCGCCCCATCAGTGTCATTGAAAGCAAACTCTACCAGATGGCTAAATCTCTCAGTGATCCTGACTCCGATTTACAAGCGGCAAGCACCTTGGTTGAAGCGATTAAACCCTTTGTCTAACCCTACTATAATCTAAACCTTGTCCCTATGAAGCCCAGTGAATTGATTGAGCGTTATTCTGCCGGAGAAACTTCATTTAATGGCTTAAAACTACCCGGTATTAACCTAGTCGGGGCAGATTTGATCGGTATTAGCCTCAACGAAGCAGATTTGCACGGTGCTAACTTTCTCTTTTCCTATTTTAACCGCGCTAGTTTAACTCAAGCTAACTTAGTGGGAGCGAATCTGAGTGGTGCTAACCTCTCTCAAGCGGATCTTAGTGGGGCTGATTTACGCAATGCAACCCTTCACGGAACCCTCCTACAAGGGGCAAATTTAAGGGATACTGATATTACCCTTGCCACTTTTTTAGATGCGAATTTAGTAGCGGCTGATTTACGAGGAGCTGATTTAAGTGGCGCAACTCTTACAGGAGCTTGTTTAAGAGGGGCAAATATGCGTCAGGAGAAAAAGAGTTATTATACTAACCTTCAAGCGGCTAATTTAGCGAGAACGGACTTTCAAGGGGCTAATATGAAGGGCGTGGATCTCAGTCGTGCTAACCTCACCGGGGCGAATCTCAAAGAAGTCAATTTACGAGATGCTGATTTACGTAAAGCCGATTTAACTAATGCTAACCTCAAAGGGGCTTTACTGACGGATACCAATTTAACAGGGGCAAAACTGGGGGGAGCCAATCTGACTAATGCGAATCTGGTTAGGGCCCAATTATCCCAGGCTGAACTCCCTGATATTACCGCTAGGGGTGCGGTAATGACTCATGCGGTTTTAAATCGTGCCAATCTCCATCAAGCCAACTTAACCTTAACTCGAATGAATCATGCAGATTTAAGTCGTGCTAATCTATCGGGGGCTAATTTAACCGATGCTGAGCTTGTAGAAGCTTTTTTTGCTAGGGCTAACCTTATGGGGGCGAATATGAGCAATGCTAATTTAACGAGAGCAGAGTTAATGAGTGCCAATTTAGCGGGGGTGATTTTACGAGGGGCAACTATGCCTGATGGTAAGGTTCATCGTTAATCTAGGTTCGTTACTTGACATACTCCCGTCGACGGAGTCGAGGGATTCTAACACCATCAGATGCTAGTTTTCTGCTTCGCCCTGTGCCAACTAGAGTATTGTTACCAATACTCCCCGTCGCTTCGGGTCCACAGACATTTTTGGGTCGAAACGCCTCTGAGGTTTCCTCAGAGGACGCAAGCCGACCCGCCACGCTATGCTAAGAGCGCAGAAATACCTCTATTCCTTATTTCTTGACTAGCTGCTACATCTCTTGTCGTGGTGTACCCACACTCATTACAGTGGTGAACTCTAACATCTAAAGTTTTCTTTCCTGTATGTGCGCCGCAGTGAGGACAGGTCTGAGATGTCCCGTCTTTATTTACCTTGGCAAAATACACATCCCGACGGAAGCACACCCACTGTAAAGGTTTAGTTATATTTAGAGAAGAAAACAATACCTTATCGGAAATCATCATACGAAAAATTTGTTAACGTGAGTTCGGAGTTGGGTCTTTTGTAAGGAGAGAATCAATGTTTAAGACTCCTGATTTTGACAAGTCGTCTATAAATTTCCTTATATCGAACTCAGGTTGTTAGGCAAAAATATCAATAATTATATCTTTATTTTGCAAAAATTAATTTTCTGATAACAATCAAGGTTTGTTATAATATAATTGCCTACTTTTGAAAATTTAACTAACATGAAATCTTTAAATAATTTAACTTATAAAAAATTAGATCAATGGTTAAATGAATCTTCTAAAGAGGCAAAGAATGGGAAAAATCCTAATTATATTCCACTATTAAATAACATTGATTCTAGTTTATTAGCTATCTCTATTTTAACAAAAGATAATCATCTTATTTCAGCAGGATATACCAATATCACGTTACCTTTAATGAGTATTGTTAAACCGTTTCTATTGTTTTATTTACTCTCAGAATTCGGGGAATCTTTAGTATTCAAAAAAGTTGGTAATTTGTCTTCTAATTATCCTTTTAGTTCTTTAGAACAATTACAATTAGATGACGGATTTCCCCGTAATCCAATGATTAATAGTGGTGCCTTAACTTTAGCTTCTTTACTCCCTGGAAAAGATAGTCAGACAAGATGTAAAAATTTACAGCAATGGTTAAACAAAACAGGTCAATGTAACTTATTTTTAGATCAATTGATGTTAAACTCAGTTCGATCTTTACCGAATATTAACAATCAAAAAATTATTAAAAAATTAACCAAAATAAATTATATCAATGAACCAGAAATCACTTTAGATACTTATAATAAAATTTGTTGTCTTTCTGGAACAATTATTGATTTATCCCGTTTAGGTTTATTATTAGTAAACTCATCTCATATCTCTGAAAAAAATGCTTTTATTGTTAGAGAGATTATGACCACTTGTGGACTCTATGAAGACTCAGAAAAGTTCGCAAAAAAAATAGGCTTTCCTAGTAAATCAGGGGTGAGTGGTGCTATATTATCTATCGTACCCGAACAGGGAGCGATTGCCTGTTATAGTCCTCCTCTGGATACCCAAGGAAACTCTGTTGCGAGTTTATTTATTCTGGAAAAAATTTCTCACTATTTAAACAGTTAAATTATGACATCACTAGAAACTAAATCATTAAAAAATGTCCTCATTATTGGAGGAGGTCCCGCAGGAATGTCCACTGCTTTGATGTTAGCTAAACGAGGATGGGATAAAATTACAATTGTTGAAAAGCGTCCCAGTGCAGATTTTTATGAACCGGATAAGTCTTTTAATTATATGATTGATGGACGGGGACAAAAATTGACTGATTTACTCAAGATTACTGATAAAATGGCAGCAAAAAGTGTTGCGAGTACAGATTTTTTAGTTACTAAAATTAATGCAAAAGGTAAACGAAACACTTTAAAATCACCCATTGTTGATCCGAAGCAAAAAACAGCTTATTGGTTACAAAGAAGAGATTTTGTTAATTTACTTTATCAAGAGATTAAAGAAAAATACGAACAGCAAATCACAGTTTTATTTTCTACAAAGTGTTTACAGATAGAAACAGAAAATAAATTACAAGTTACTATACAACAAGAGAATAATAATAAGCTGATTTTTACCCCATCATTATTAGTGGGGTGTGATGGACTAAATTCTATTGTCAGACAAACATTACAGAATTGGGAAGGAACAACATCAGATAAATTTCAGATGAAACAATTTCCTTCTCCCAGTTCAGGACTCAGATATAAAGTATTAACATTACCGAAAAAATTTCTTTTATCAAATGATGTTGAAGATCAAGCAATTTGTGATCAAGCTTATGTTATCAGAGGAACTTTTAAAGAACAAAAAAAATCTATTTCTTTAGGACTTTTTCCTTTAAAAAATCCTCAACTTCCTCGCACTGCAAACTTAATCACTCGTCCTAACCATTATCTCTGGAATTTGAAAAATAGTGAAGAATTGGAACAATATTTAAAACAAGCATTTCCCCAGATACCCATTGAGAAAAATCTCAGTCATGAAGAAATAGAAAGATGTGCAAAAAGTGAAGGTGGAACCTTTCCCATTCCTCAATATTGTTCAGGATGTCATTGGTTAAGTCAGGATAAAAACAGAGGAATCTTATTATTAGGTGATGCTGTCCATTGTTTTCCTCCCGATATTGGCCAAGGAGTCAACTCTGCATTAGAAGATGTCTACATTTTCAACAAAATATTATCAGAAACCGATGATAATATTAGTCAAGCATTACCCCAATATGAAGATAAGCGATCGCCTGAGTTTTATCCCTTAATCAAACTGGTGCAAACAGGATTTCCTTGGCAATATAATCAAGATATCCTGCGTCGTCAACTGTGGAATATTAACTTTTTTATTCGCTTAATTTTTAGTCGTGTTCTACCTTTTATTTTTAGTCCCCCATCATTTATGATGGTTCAAAATCATGAATTACGTTATCAAGAAATTTGGCAGCGATCGCAACAAACAACTTTGAGATTATGGGGACTTTTGTTACTGACTATACTATTGATCTTATTGTCTCAACTCTATCCATAACGGTAACACAAGCGTCCTGCTTGTCACAGTCTAGAAGACTGTGTTACCATTTCGTCTAAACTTTCATCTGAAGAAACGAAACTGCATTTAAACTTCTTTGACCAATATGACCAAAAACCCCATCAAACCCTTCTATTTCGATGTCACAGAGGAAGAAATTGACTTTTTCGCTGAAGAGTCCAAAAAAATCCTCAAGTCTGGTAGGCTCATTTTAGGGGAAAATACAACAGAATTTGAAAAAGCCTTTGCTGAGTATGTTGGCACAAAACACGCTATTGCTGTTAACACGGGATCATCGGGTTTAGAAATCATTTTGCGTCTTAAAAAAGCAGAAGACACAACGGTGTTAGTTCCCACTAATACTAATTTTGCCACCGTTGCCGCTGTATTGCGTGTCGGAGGAAAGGTGCAATATTTAGACATGGATGAGAATACTTTTGCACCCTCTTTACAAATGGTCAAAGATGCAGTAGAGAAAGGATCAAACCTTCCTATTTCAGGTGTATTATGGGTACATATTGGGGGAGTTATTTCTCCTGAGTTTCCCGAAGTTGTTGAATATTGTCACAGTCATGGATTATTTGTCTTAGAAGATACCGCACACGCCCACGGAAGTCAAATTAATGGGGTGCAAGCAGGAAACTTAGGAGATGGTGCAGCGTTTTCTTTTTTCCCTACCAAAATCATGACCACTTTTGAAGGGGGAATGATTACTTTGAATGATGATGAAGAGGATTATATCGCGCGATCGCTGAGAAACCAAGGGAAACGAGGAATGGACTTTGGAGGGTTACATACGGACTTTGGTAATAGCACTCGTATTAGTGAAGTTCACGCAGTCTTAGGACGTATTCAACTAGCGAAGTTACCCCAAATGATTGCCCGACGACAACGGTGTTATGATTTAATTACGTCACCGTTGCGAGAAGCAGGGATCAAGTTTGTTTCGACGGATCACATGGACAGTGCATCCCAGTATAAGTTAATGGTGTTACTACCAGAAGGAAAAACAGCAAAAGAGGTAAAAACTGCTTTAGCAGAGGAAGACATCTTTTTAGGGGGAACGGTTTATGAAATCCCTTGTCATTTACAACCTGTGTTTGAAGGAGTTTGTCAGGGACAAAGTTTCCCCCGCTCCCAATATTGGTGTCCCCGTCATATTTGTCCTCCTTTAACATCAGGAATGAGTGAGGAAGAAGCAAAAATTGTTGGGGACGCTTTGGTTAGACATTTAGCTAATTAATACTAATGTTCGATTCTCCAAAAAGCACTCCTTAATCAGGGGGGTTAAGGGGGTATCATCTTCGATTTTTTCTTGGCTTTCTTCTGGTGTTTTTTCTTCTTGTCTTAGGTTGTTGTGAGACTGGTTTTGTTTCAGTTTCTATCTGAGACAGATTATCATCTTTTTCCTGGTCAACTACCTGTTCTTTTTGTTTAATTTCTTCTTGTTTTAAACTATTTTCTAGAGTTTCTTGGTCTTTAGTAACAGTTGAAACTTCTGATTGTGATTGCGTTTGAACTGTCTCTTTCTCAACGGACAAACTTTGTAGTTGTTTCTCTAAGGAACTAACTTGATCTTGTTGCTGTTTCAAACTATTTTCTAAAGCTTCTTTCTCCTTAGTAATCGTAGAAACTTCTGCTTGTAGTTGCTTCTCAGCAGTCTCTTTACCTTTAACAACTTCCTGTAACTCTTTCTCTAAGGAACTAACTTGATCTTGTTGCTGTTTTAAACTATTTTCTAAAGCTTCTTTCTCCTTAGTAATCGTAGAAACTTCTCCTTGTAGTTGCTTTTCAGTAGTCTCCTTATCTTGAGACAAACTTTGTAGTTGTTTCTCTAAGGAACTAACTTGATCTTGTTGCTGTTTTAAACTATTTTCTAACGCTTCTTTATCCTGAGTAATAGTAGAAACTTCTCCTTGTAGTTGCTTTTCAGTAGTCTCTTTATTTTTATAATCTTTATATACTTCCCCTAACTCTGTTTTTAAAGAAGTTAGCTTATCTTGTTGCTGCGTTAAATTTTTCTCTAACGTTTCTTTCTTTTCAATAACGGTTTTTAACTCTTCATTTAAAGCATCATGCTTTTGAGTAACCGTTTGGAGAGTAACATTAGTTTTATCTTTTTCCTTTTCGATGGTATCTAATTTATGTCCTAGATCAGAGACCTGTTTTTTATAACTTGTTTCTAACTGTTGTTTTTGTTGCTGTAATGTGTGATGTTTCTGTTGGACTGTCTGACATTTTACTTGTTCTTCCTTAAGACTCTTGGATAAATGATTTTTTTCATTATCCAACTGACTAAGACTTGATTGTAATACTGTCACTTGTTGCTTCGTGTTAGTCAAATCCTCTTGTAAATGAGCGTTTTTTTCGCTTAACTGTTGATTAATTCCTTCAAACTGTTGCAATTTTTCTCTTAAATTTTCATTATCTTGAGTTAACTGCTGTTGTTGCTCTAATAATGTTGCTTCTTGTTTTAGATGATTCTGGCGAAGTTGTCGAAAATAGATACCAGAAGCACCTAAAACAAACATTAATGTACCAATCTCATAAACAAGTGGGTTAATCATATCCGTCTCCTACCTAAAAAACAGCAACCAGTCACATCCTAGCTGCAATCAAGACTTTCCCATACTTCTATTTATATCAGGCTGCGATCGCCTTCATTGATAATTCTTCTTAAACCTTACAAATCTTAATGTCCAAATTCTCCATCATAAAACCGTTTTTATGTCAAATTTAATTTTTTCATCGTCATTTTTATTTACACTTTTTTCTCAGTCTCACCACTTAAGATGTCTCTATTCCCTGATATTTCTGTTACTGCTTTACGCTTTTATCAGTGTTACAGCCTTATTTTTAAAAATGGCACATAAAAACCCATCGTGATTTTCGCTTTTTATCATAACACACCCGTGTAACCCCTTCATTTCGTGAAATCTATGAGAATAATTCTCAATTATTTTTAATGATTTATTAATCATCAAGGAATGTAAAGCAAAAAAAATAAAACAAAACTAAGTATTTACATAAATTTTACTTATCAATGGTGCAAAGATTCAGATTGCTGTTGTACTTAAAGAGGGTAAGAAACTAACAAGAGAGGGGAAGATAATAATTAAGATTAAAACTAAAAGTTGTAGCAAGATAAAAGGAATAGACCCTCGATAAATATCCTCAGTTTTTAACTCTGGTGGTGCTACTCCTCTGAGGTAAAAAAGAGCAAATCCAAAAGGAGGAGTCAAGAAAGACGTTTGTAAGTTAGCAGCCAAAATAACACCATACCATATTAAATCCATACCCAAGGTTTCAGCAACCGGTTTAAAAATAGGTATAACAATAAAAGCAATTTCAAAAAAGTCGATAAAAAAGCCCAAAAGGAACACAGTTAACATACTTACTGCCAAAAACCCATACTTTCCCCCTGGCAAAGTCGTCAAAATATCTAACATAAAGCGATCGCCATCGACTCCTCGAAAAACCAAACTAAAAGCCGTTGAGCCAAAGAGAATAAAGATGACCATTGTAGTAATGCGTAATGTCGCATCACAAACTTGTTTCAATGTTCCCCAACTCAACTGTTTATTAAACCCAGCTAAAACAATCGTTCCCAAGGCCCCCACTGCACCTGCTTCCGTGGGAGTGGCCACCCCAAAAAAGATACTTCCCAACACCAACAAAATCAATAATAAAGGAGGAAGCATCGCTTGAGACACTTGCTTTATTAACGCTTTCTTACTGATATTTCTATCTTCTGGAGGCAAAGCAGGAGCAATATCTGAGCGAATTAAAGAGACGATAATGACATGAAAAGCAAAGACACTGGCCATCATCAATCCTGGAATAATAGAGCCAATAAATAAGCTACCCACAGGCACACCTAACTGATCAGCCAACACCACTAAAACGATACTCGGAGGGATTAATTGACCCAAGGTTCCAGAAGCAACGATCACCCCTGAAGCCAATTCTTTGTTATAACCATAACGCAACATAATTGGCAAAGAAATTAAGCCCATTGCCACAACAGTTGCAGCAACTACCCCCGTCGTTGCTGCTAATAATGCTCCTACAATTACCACAGCTAAAGCAAGACCACCCCTAAGTCTGCCAAATAAGATCCCCATTGTTAACAACAACTTTTCAGCAATTCCTGTCTTTTCCAACATCGATCCTAAAAAAATAAAATAGGGAATAGCCAAGAGGGTGTAATTTCCCATAATGCCAAAAATTCTACTCGGTAAAGCCCCTAAAAAAGCAGGATCAAATACATTTAAAGCCACCCCAATAAAAGCGAAAATAATGGAGACTCCCCCCAAAGAAAAAGCCACAGGATAGCCAAAAGAAAGGAGAATTAATGCCGCAATAAACATTAGGGGACCTAACCAATCATAAGCTAGAGTCATGATGTTCCTCCTGGGGGTTTAACTGTCCTGTAAAAATTGCCCAATTTTTAATCGCTTCAGCAATACCTTGAAAAATTAATAAAATATAACTAACAATAATCATCGATTTAATAGGGTAACGGGGAAGGCCACCCGGATCAGGGGACATTTCCAAAATTTTCCAAGAATTAATAATATTGCCCCAAGAATAGTAAATGATCATCAAACAAAAGGGAATCAAAAAGATAAAAACACCGATAAAATTAGCTAATGCTTTTCGTTTTCGTGACCAATCTTTGTAGAAGAGATCCACCCTAACGTGTTCATCATGTTTGAGACTATAAGCTGCGCCTAAAAGAAAGACAAGATCGAACAAATACCATTGCACTTCAATTAAGGCATTAGATGTTAAATTTTGTCCTATTAATCTACCCACATATCGACCGATAACATTCCAAACCCCTACCATAATCATTGCTAAGACCAACCAATAGGTTAAGCGTCCGATCCATTCATTAATAGTGTCAATAATTTTGGCAATATTCAGTAGTTTTTGCAAAGGTTAACCTCGATTTAAACTGATGAATAAGCTATATCATAGCATTTTAGAAGAGACTGGTTACCGAAAAAAACGTGAGTTCGGAGTTCGGAGTTGGAACATTTTTAACGAAAGAATCAGGATTTTGAGTTAACGATATGACTCTTAAACCATCGATTTTATGTTCTGTCGAACTCACGTAAAAAAAGGGTTTCAAATCTCTATCTTTAGGGAGCAGCAATTCTAAATTCGCGCATTCTGATTGACTAAATTATTTTAAGCCAACGCTTCTGATAAATAGTCAGCTGTTGACTCAACTAAAGGAATGGTATTCTCGTATAACATTCGTGTCGGTCCAATAAGTCCTACACTACCCACAGGGGTACTTCCCTGACAATAGGTAGCAGAAATTAAGCTACAGGGACGCATGGATTCTAAGGGATTTTCTGCCCCTATTTTTAAGGTAACTCGTCGGTCTATAAACGTTGATTCTGGAATATCTAATATTAAAGGTAAGAGTTTATCTTGTTCCTTTTCTAATAAGTGAAGTAACATTTGTACCTGTTCTAATTGAGAAAATTCAGGTTGTCTCAACATTTCTGATACACCATAAATGATCATTTCAGTCGAAACAGAACCGTTTAAATGCTTTTGTAATTCCTTGAGTAAATTCTTTAGAAAACCAGCATAATTAATAAAATCTTGGTCAATTTGTTGCCAATCTAAATGAGAAACTTCTAATAAAGATTTGTCTTTTAATTGACTATTTAAAAAATTAGAAAGAATGTGGAGTTCTTCATCTAAACCCCCTTGTTCTTCTTCACTATCTTTAACT
>JBFRWG010000069.1:0-9560 GCA_051439445.1 Crocosphaera sp. | reverse complement strand
GTTTACTGAGGCGGATAGCTTGGGGTACTGTAGCATCAATGAGTTGATCTAGGGTAGAAAAGCCTAGCACCTTGAGCATTTTATCAATTTCTTGGCTATTGGGTCCAATATGTCGATTTATAAAGCTATCAGTGGGAGCAAGCTTATTTTCAAGATTATAAGTTTTATTGTCGTTCGTTTTGGTTTGATTTGCAGTAATATCCAGGTTAGGCATATCAATGATGATGGTTTTCTTATGTTAGACTGTCACAAATGAGCGTCCTGGGTACTTATTGTAATCTTTTGTAACATTAATCTGCAATGTTTATTCAATATCGTGATTAAGATTTATTTTTTGTCATGGATAAATGGAAGGTGGGCAAAATAAAAATAGGCAAATAATCATTAATATTGATGTTTCTTTGCGCACCTAACTAAGTGTCTATATTTTTTGATGTTAAATCAAATTGTTCTCAATTTTCTCGTTCTTAATTGTATCAATCCAATCTAGAAGTTTACCGATTGTCAAATCACTCGAATAATAAGGATCTTTTAGATCACCACTAGACAAACTACACCAGTTGAATAAAGGTTGTATTGTTATATTTACTTCCTCTACAAAATCATCTGTAATTTCAATATCAAAATGCTCTTCAATTATCATTATCAGTTCTAGTGCATCATAATAATCTCCTCCTAGATCGTCTTTGATACTACTATTTAAAGTAATACAATCTAAATAAACTTCTAATTGTTCACTAACTATTTTTTGGATTTCTGAGAAGATGTTATAAAGAGTTTCATCTCTTCCTGATTCTTTAAGTTGCCTTTTTAGTTCGTTATTATAGGCTTCTTCTTTTAAAATCCTAGCTTCTTCTTGTATTCTCCTAATTTCTTCTTCTTTTCTTCTTTCTTCTTCTAGTTGTAATCTCCTTACTTCTTCTGCCAATCTTTCAGCTTCTAACCTTATAAGTTCCTCTTCTTTTATCCTAGCAATATATTCTTGTAATGGTTCAATTCTAGAATCAATAACATCACGAATAAGAAAAAAATAAACTTTATGTCCACTTTCAGTATAAATTTTTGACGCTATTTTATAAACTATATCATCACATTGATTAACAAGCATATTTAACCCTGTTTCATTGTTAGGAATATTTTCATCTAAATAAGATGTGATCACTTTTTTGATGATTTTTAAAGTGTATTCTTGATCGTCAGTCATTTTTATGGATACTCCTAAGTTAGTCTAGTTATAATATTCCCAAAATCAATAATTAAGCGATCATCCATCATGGATCTTTTTTAAATCTAGACTACGCAATATATCACAAGCTTGGGCATAATAATATTATGCCCCTACGAATACATCTTTGTAGGGGTTTAACAGTGTTAAACCTACAAAGATGATTTTATCACAACTGAAATCTGATTGTTATACAATACAATAAGTATAGAGTCATAAGTTATCTAATTTAACCATGAATAATGTTCTATTATCTAATCCCCATGCGGGTGAAATTTTAAAATATGAATTTTTAGACGAATTAAATATGAGTAACGATGACTTAGCAAAAGTTATTCATGTTTCTGATTCAATCATCAATAAAATTATTAATGGTGAAACTCCTATAACTGCTGACATTGACTTACGGTTATGTCGCTATTTTCAATTATCAGACGGTTACTTCTTAAGACTACAGAATGATTATGAAATCATGGAAGCAAAAAGAACATTAGGAGAAACTTTAAACAAAATTATACCTTTAACCTAATAATAAAATCTTCACCTTAAAAAAAATAAAGTCCTGATGATTTCATCAAGACTTAAAGGTTAGTTAAAAATTAAAAATTGAAGATTAGCCAAAAGATTCTAAAGTTGCTTCTTCCTTGCTGTTAGTATTACGGAAAGGAGTCTCCCGTTCAAACTTCATTTGAATGGAACGGGTTTGTTGTCCATCAGCAGCGATCGCTACAATGGGATAGTCAATGACCCCGTCTTGGAAAGACATTTGGAAGCGAAAGGTTCCATCAGGGTTAAGTTTAACAGGGTTTCCACCAATGAGGACCGTCGCATCAGGTTCGGTAGCACCATAGACAATTAATTCAGCATCTGCCACTAACCAAAACTTGCGGGGACGAACCAAGCTTTCTGAAGCAAAACCCACACCGGATAGGGTTAACCCTGACACAGTGGGAATCGTCCAACCCGCACCCGAAGGAAAAATCAGAGACCCTGGTTGGGAACCAGGAATATGCTGCATTGAACCAGCCATTAAACTGGCCATCCGGGCTGCTTCTGCCACTTGTTCGCTCACAGCAAAGCGTTTCTGAATAGGGTTTGGGGGAAGTAAGGGTTCAATCAAATTCTCTTCTATCTTCTCTTCCCAATTAACTGTGGCAAAAATATCTTCTATCCAGTCAGAGGGATACAGAGGAGGGACATGAATAGAGGTTGAACGGGCTAAAACCAGCCAACGACCATCGTCAGTCCGATAACCAATATCGACTACATAATCGCGATCGCTTAAGGGAATGGGAATGTACCATTCTTGGGTGAAGTCATCACAAAGATATTCTTGAACACTGTGGGGACTTTGATAGTTGAGATCGATATCGCTTACATCATAAATTCGTAAGGCTAATTGTTCTCCCCCTTGGGCTTTTAAGGCTTCTTTTGCTTCAGGGGAAACACTCCAGTAGGCATAAGCCCATTGAGGATCACGGGGGAGTAGTACAATACGACTCTGTTGCTGAGAGCCCACTGGTGCTTGAATTTGATTTTTAGTCTTATTGAGATCACTGTTGATTTTATCTTCTTGCCCCACTTCAAATTTTGAGGCTTCTATTTTCTGCGCCTCTTGAATGATAGGCTCACCCTTTGCAATGGGTTCTGTTTCTTCAACAATCTGGGGGCTTTGTATTTGCATCGCTTGCCTAATGGCAACTAATAGCTGCGCTTTACGCATTCGACTATAACGGGAGATGTTATATTCACTGGCTACTTTTCGTAGCTGTCGTAAGGTCATCTCTTCTAGGGGGGGGTGGCTTTGATGTGCCATGAGATCGCTCTCCGATAGTTTGTGCGGTTAATTGCTCCTGGCATGAGGTCATGAGTTTTATCCATAGGGCTTATGGTAGACTCAATAGCTTTTAGGATCTGTGTTGAGGATGTTTTGCTTAGTCTTATGTAACAAAACCTTAGTCTCAATGGTCAAGGGGTCATCGGACTAATTTATCAGGAATTCACGAATTGATGACCTTTTGGGGATCAAAATGTCAGGATTCCATGACATTCTCTCTCATTGACATAGGATAAAGAACCCATTCTTCAGACACTTGATTAACTAGAAGGTTGCCAGTGAGGAATGATAGGCAATGTGAACCAAAATTTTGCCCCTTGATCCGATTGTGTGATTACCCCAATTGCTCCACCGTGGGCTTCAATGATTTTTCGGCACAGATACAACCCTAATCCTAATCCTAAACTTTTTTTAGCCTGATTTCCTCTTTGATAACTCTCAAACAAGGTTGCTGCGATTTCAGGGCTGATCCCCACCCCATTATCTTCTAAGGTACAGCGAATCATTTGGGGGTAATGGTCGTCTTCTGTACCCATTATATCGGCTCTGAAGGTTAATTGAATGCCAGGATCATTATGTTTTAAGGCATTGGCCATTAAATTTTCTAGAACCCGCCACAGGCGATCGCTGTCTGCTTCAATGGGGGGTAGATTAGGGGGAATGTTTAATTGTAAGGTAGCTTGTTTTTCTGCCAACATGGGCTGCCATTCTGAGGCTAATTGTTGACTTAATTTAGCGAGGTTTAAGGGCTGATAGTTTAAGGTAATAACCCCCATTTCAAATTGTTGAGTTTCCACCAAAGAATTAATTAAATTGAGTTGGCGAACGCAGCTTTTTGACATTTGTTCTAGAACTTTTCTCGGAATTTCTATGGTTTCTTTTTCTTGCTTTAAAAAGTTTTTAAAAATGAGGGAAAAGCCTAAAACGGGGTTACGTAAATCATGAGAAACGGCGTGAAGATAAACTCTTAAGGTTTGTTCTGTTTTTTCTCGTTCTTTTATTTGCTGTTGCAGTTGTTTTTTTTGCCTTTGAATCAGGAGTTGATTCTCAATTCTAGCGATAACTTCTTCTGCTTGAAATGGTTTAGTAATATAATCAACCCCTCCTACATTAAAGGCTTTAACTTTATCTAAAACGTCGTCTAAAGCACTAATAAAAATCACAGGAATATCTTTTGTTTGTGGGTCATCTTTTAATTGTTGACAGACTTGATAACCATTCATGGACGGCATATTAATATCTAATAAAATCAAATCGGGAGGAACTTGGTGAATCGTTTTTAATGCGGTGTTACCATTGAGGGCCTTACGAACTTTATACCCCTGTTCTGATAACATAACTGATAGTAAGCGTAAGTTATCTGGGGTGTCATCGACAACAAGAATATTACTGGTTTGAGGGGACATAGAAAGCAAATTTAGAATTTAGAATGTGCGAATTTAGAATTTAGAATTTTTAAAATAATAATTTTTTTTGTTCATCAATTATATATAACTTAATATATACTGTGTAATTCTTAACAAGAGTCATTTTGAAAATCAGGCAAAACTAATTCTCCATTCTCCATTCTCCATTCTCCATTCGACTTTACTCTTTGATGGTATTTTGAGTTAGCTGGATAACAGAATCAAATAAGAAGTTTTCCGACCATTTTTGCAGGGCTAAAGCTAAGGGTTGACTGTGGGAGGGAATGTCAGTAATTAATTCTACTATGCTATCGTCACTACATTCTAAGGCTGCTTGATGTAGCTTTTCGATCCATTCAGGGGACATCTTTGATAAATGTTTTTGTAGTTGGACAGTTGACTCAGCAATGGTTACTGAACTGGTTTGATCAAGCAATTGATGATCGTTGAGGTCTTCATAAACATAACTGACACCAAGATGTTGAGCAAGTTTATCCCATAATACTTCTTCTCGAAAGGGTTTGCGCATAAAATCATCACACCCTGCTGAGAGGACTAAATTTCTCTCTTCTTCAAAAGCACTAGCTGTTAAAGCAATAATAACTGTGGTTTCTCCTTGAGGGGTTGCTTTGATCCGTTGTGTCGCTTGATAACCATCTAGAATGGGCATTCTCATATCCATCCAAATTAAATGGGGTTGCCAACTCTCCCAGAGGTCTAACGCTTCTTGTCCATTACTGGCTTGACGAACATTAAACCCTAGGGATGATAATAATTTCACTAAGAGAATACGACTCTCTAGGCGATCATCCACCACTAAAATGCGATATGGGGGTTGTCCGCTGGCTAAACCAATGACACGACGAGGCAGTTGTTCTCTTTTGAGGCGATCGCTTTTGACCATATTGGCCTCAATACTGAAGACAAATAAACTTCCCTTACCTAAAACACTACTAACGGTAATTTCTCCTCCCATTAATTGAATAAATTTACGACTAATGGGCAACCCTAATCCTGTTCCTTCGTTCGCTTTGCGACCTGTTTCTGTTTGTCCAAATGCTTCAAAGAGTTGATCCACTTCTTCGGCAGCGATGCCGGGTCCTGTGTCTTCCACTTCAAAGGTTAAACAAATAGATTGATTATTGTGGGTTTTCTGGTTGGTTTTAATTCTTAAAATAACCCCACCTTCACAGGTAAATTTGATAGCATTCCCTAAGAGATTGATCAAAACTTGTCTTAGTTTTCCTTCGTCGGTTTCAATATATTGGGGAACCTCTGGGGTTCTTTCAAAGATCAGTTGTAATTTCTTTTCTTCTGCTTTTAAATGCAGCATAGATTCTAAATTATCTAGCAGTCGATACAAATCAAATTGACTTTGATTAAAGCTGGTTCGGCCTGCTTCAATTTTGGTCATTTCTAAGATATCATTGATCAACTCTAATAAATGTTCTCCACTGCGTCCAATAATCTCTAAGTTTTGTTTATGTTCTTCTTTTAAGGTTTGATCTCTTTGCAAGACTTGAGTAAATCCTAAAATGGCGTTTAAGGGGGTACGAAGTTCATGACTCATACTGGCTAAAAATTCACTTTTGGCACGGTTAGCTGCGTCGGCTTGTTCTTTGGCTTTTTTGAGGGCTTCTTCTGCTTGTTTTCGTTCAGTAATATCTCTAATAATTGCGGTGAAAATCGTTTTTCCCCGTAGCTTAATCTTGGAGATCGAAACTTCTGCTAAAAATTCACTGCTATCTTTTCGCTTGCCAAATACAGGGCGACGACCTCCCATTTGTTTGGCTACTTCTTGGGTGTTTTGAAAGTTATTAATATGTTGATTATGATTAGCTGTAAAACGGGTAGGAATTAAGGTATTGAAAGGTTTTCCTAGGACTTCATCAGAAGTATAGCCAAAGGTCTGCTCGGCAGCATGATTGAATAGGGTTATTTTTTGTTTTTCATCAATGGAAATAATCGCTTCATTAGCATTGTCTAAAATTCCTGCAAACCTCGCTTGGGATTCTTTTTGTGACTCTTCTGCCATTACCCTTGCTTCGGCGATCGCTATTAATTCTCCTACTAATTTTAAGAGGTTAATATCTTCTTTTGTCCAGCTTTTATAGATATTGGTATCGATGCCTAAATAACCGATTGTTTCTCCTCCTGTCATCATGGGAACCACTAATAAATTAGGGCTTAAATTGTTTTGATAGGCTGCTTTTTCTGCGGTTGCTTCTGGAGGAAAATCCTCTAAAGCATTAATACAAATTAGTTTCCCTTCTATCAGTTGTTGAGAAAACCAAGGAAATACTTCTAAGGAAATATTTTGGCAATCTTGTATGGTGGAGGGGGTATATTCATTACACCATTCATGTACCATACTCCACACTTGTTGTTCAGGAAAATAACGGATGACATAACTGCGATCGCATTGGGTAAATTTTCCGAGGTATTCTAATATAAAGTTAACCGCCGTATTTAAGTCTTGATCAATGAGTTGTCTGGCAATATTACTCAGTAAAGCATCTCTTTCGGCTTGTTTTTTTATGGCTTCTTCTTTTTGTTTGCGATCGGTAATATCTCGACTAATCCCAATGGTTCCCATCAGTTTACCTTCCGCACAACAAAAGGGGGTTTTTAAGGTATCAACTAAGCGCTTATTTCCATTGGGATAGGTGAGCCATTCTTCGTTACGATGAGACTGTTTTTGCAGCATCATAAACCGATCTTGTTGGCGGAATCCTAATGCTTCTTCTGGGAAAAAAAGGTCAAAATCTGTTTTACCAATAATGTCTTTTCTATCTCTTCCGGCAAAGGTTTCAAAAGCATTATTACACATTTTATAAACCCCTTGGGAATCTTTGCAGAATACAAGATCGGGAATACAATCAATTAAAGAGGTTAATAAAATTTGTTCGTCTTTGCGATCGCTTATATCAGTATGGGAACCGGCCATTCTTATTGGGTTTCCCCTTTCATCCCACAAAGCTTGTCCCCGAGAAAGAATCCATTTATAATTACCATCTTGACATTTTAAACGAAATTCTGCACTATAATGATTTGTTTTTTGCGCCCAATGATCGGCAACAATTTTCATTACCCTTTCTCTATCTTGAGGGTGAAGTAATTGTTTCCAAGTATCAATATGATTGGGTAAGTCTTGCTCACCATAACCTAACATTTCTTTCCAACGGGGAGAAAAAAACATTTCATCGGTTTTCAGGTTCCAGTCCCAAATTCCCTCATTAGTCCCTTTTAATACTAATTGCCAGCGTTCCTCACTTTCTCGTAAGGTTTCTTGCATGGTTAGAGCGACTTCTTGAGCGGCTTTTAAGCGGGTAATTTCTGCTTCTAATTCTTCAATACGTTGCTCTTTTTCTAGTTGTGAATGAGAATGATTCATGATTTTTTTCAAGGCAATTAAGCATGGAAATTTAATGACTCCCTCCCCCTACCCCACAGTCCCAAACCATTGCCTATTCCTAACAATTATTGAATTGTAACTAATTCAATCTCAAAAGTTAAATCTTTTCCTGCGAGGGGATGATTTGCGTCTAAGGTTACTTTATCATCACTAATATTGGTAACAGTTACGGGAACAGCTTGACCGCTAGAATGACGCATTTGCAATTGTTGACCCACTTCTACAGATAATTCTGAGGGGATCTGTTGTTCATCAACTACAATGACTAATTCCTCTTGATAGGGACCATAAGCTTTTTCTGAGGGAATGGTAACACTTTTGCTGTCTCCTGGACTCATTCCGATCACAGCTTCTTCAAACCCTGCAATAACTTGACCCTCTCCTAGGGAAAATTGTAAGGGATCACGATTAACAGAGGAATCAAACACTGTCCCGTCTTCTAATTTACCGGTATAGTTGATTTTGACTGTATCTCCGAGTTTAGCTTGTACCATTTCGCCTGATTGATGAAGGGACTTTTTTACGGTAATTTTTTTACATCGGTTTTGTCAACTTTTTATGCTATTCTTAAAGTTTTATTCACGAAACCCCGTCTTTAAGGACTCGGTTCAACCCCTTCTCAATCTTATTGTCTATGAAACCAATCATTGAAACGTTAAATTTATTTAAGCTTGCTTCTGGTGATCAATTCTCTTTACAACTGTATAAATTTATTGGCAAAAAAAGGGGTAAAAAAGTTTATATTCAATCAAATTTACATGGTTCTGAAATTGTTGGTAATGCAGTGATTTCTCAATTAATTGATTTTCTATCTACTCTGAATAAAAGTCAACTGGATGGGGAAATTTGGTTACTTCCTGTTTGTAATCCATTGGGAACGAATCAACGAAATCACTTTTTTTCTTCGGGGCGATATAATAGTTATGATGGAAAAGATTGGAATCGCATTTTTTGGGACTATGAAAAGTTTTGTCAAGATTTAGATAAGTTTATTGAGGATAATTTAAAGTTCGATTCATTAACGATTCAAGAAAATTTTTTACAAAAACAAAAAGCTGCTTTTCAACAACAATTAGAAAAAATACAGCGTCCTAGTAGTGCGCCTTTGTTTGAACAGTATCGTTATCAATTACAATCTTTATCGATGGATGCCAATTATGTCATTGATATTCATAGTTCGAGTAATAAATGTATTGATTATCTTTTTTGTTTTCCTGGTGAACAGGAAAAAAGTGCTAAATATTTTAATATAAATTATGGTGTTTTGATGGATACTTATGATGGAGATGCCTTTGATGAAGCGTTTATGAAACCTTGGTTAGCGTTAGAAAAAAAGTTTGAAACAATGGGAAGAAAAATAACAGTTGATCGGGAATCTTGGACATTGGAATTAGGTTCAGGGATGAAAATGGAAGAAAAATCTGTTGCTATTGGAGTAGCAGGAATAAAAAATTATTTAGTTAATAAAGGAATACTCAAATTAGAAAATTATAATCAACAAATAACGGAAATAACTTTAGTTTCTCGCCAGCAAATCAAAAATTATTATGCCCCTACCGGAGGCATGATTCAAAATCGATTATTGTTACAAAATTCTGTCAAAAAAGGAGATAAAATTTATGAAATATTGACATTTAATAAACGAGGAAAACTACCAAAAAAGATTTATATTTATGC
>JBFRWG010000068.1:0-23832 GCA_051439445.1 Crocosphaera sp. | reverse complement strand
GCTGGACACTATACCATAACGGCTCAGTAAGTTCAAAGATATTTGCGACGATTGACAACTGGCTGTATGAATTACAAGCAAAATGGATAAAACGACGGACACCACGAATGAGTAAGAAAAACCGAGCCAAGGAATACTTTGGTCGGTTCAATCCCAAGTACCCTAACCAAAAATGGGCTCCAATGAAATTACTCAAACTTGCCAGCCCTTATCAATTATACTTTTCAAACGAACACCCCAGAGGCACTCAAGCTACTGGGTCCTTATTCCAAGATTACCAAAGGTTAGAGCGAATAAATCTAACTTGGCAGAATAAACAGAAGAAGAATAAAAATGAAAAGAAGAGTTCGTAACTTCCGAACGTATCTGGTGTGGCTGTGTGCATTTAACAGATGCTTGCACAGTCATTAGGGGGCGAGAGGGAGGAAACTCCCTTGACCTACCCAATCTGTGGTCTTAGGGCTTGAAAGTGAAAGTGAAGTCAATCAACCAACAGAGCTTGTCCCTCTTTCCATTCCAGTTGATGAAGCGGCTCTTTCCCATAGAAGCAGAAATCGAAGTTATCAGTTGAAATGGCATAAGTAAAGCTAATCACCATGAAAAGTAAAAAAAATGTTAAAACTCTTTACAATTCGTTACAAAGTTGTTACGATGGAATCATCATACTTTTAAATTATTCGTACCTCGAAAACTTCATAGCAATTATAAGAACATGACCACAACCTTACAGCAACAGCAACAGCTTTCCGCATGGGAACAGTTCTGTCAGTGGATCACCAGCACCAACAACCGCCTTTATGTAGGTTGGTTCGGTGTTTTAATGATTCCCACTCTCTTAACTGCCACCACCTGCTTCATCATCGCTTTCATCGCAGCTCCTCCCGTTGACATTGACGGTATTCGTGAGCCTGTAGCTGGTTCTTTACTTTACGGTAACAACATCATCTCTGGTGCTGTCGTACCTTCTAGTAATGCTATCGGACTTCACTTCTACCCGATATGGGAAGCAGCTTCTTTAGATGAGTGGCTTTACAACGGTGGTCCTTACCAGTTGGTAATCTTCCACTTCTTAATTGGCGTCTTCTGCTACTTAGGTCGTCAGTGGGAGCTTTCTTACCGCTTAGGTATGCGCCCCTGGATTTGTGTTGCTTACAGCGCACCTGTATCCGCAGCTACCGCAGTCTTCTTAATCTACCCCATCGGACAAGGTTCTTTCTCTGATGGTATGCCTTTAGGAATCAGTGGTACATTTAACTTCATGTTCGTGTTCCAAGCAGAGCACAACATCTTAATGCACCCCTTCCATATGTTAGGTGTAGCTGGTGTCTTCGGCGGTTCTTTATTCTCCGCCATGCACGGAAGCTTGGTAACTTCTTCCTTAGTTCGTGAAACCACCGAAACCGAATCTCAAAACTACGGTTACAAATTCGGTCAAGAAGAAGAAACCTACAACATCGTAGCCGCACACGGATATTTCGGGAGGCTTATATTCCAATATGCGTCCTTCAACAACAGCCGCAGCTTGCACTTCTTCTTAGGTGCCTGGCCAGTAATTGGTATCTGGGTCACCGCAATGGGCGTAAGCACAATGGCTTTCAACCTCAACGGTTTCAACTTCAACCAATCCATTCTAGACTCACAAGGTCGTGTAATTGGAACATGGGCTGACGTATTAAACCGTGCAGGAATCGGAATGGAAGTAATGCACGAGCGTAACGCTCACAACTTCCCCTTAGATTTAGCGTCTGCTGAACCTGTATCTGCTCCTGCAATCAATGGTTAATTCCTTGATAACAACTAAATATTAACAAAAAAGCACTCTCAGTAATGAGGGTGCTTTTTTGTTAATAAATATATTTTATGTCAAACTTTCCTGACATTTGGTTAAAAAGAGCAAAAATCTTAATGTTTTCTTTATGTGTAGTCTTTTTTAAGCCACAAAACCCGGTGGGGTATACCTCGAAAAAAATGACCAAAAATGTGTTATTACTGATCTTCCCCTTTGACAAAATCCCACAACGTATGCTGTATCAGGGATAAACCGAATGAGCCAAGGGGCATTAATAGGTGCAAAATCTAATTCTCCTGTTTTAATATATAAAGTCTCTTTGGATTCTTTTTCTAAGGCAAACCAAAGGGGATAAGCTGCTCGCATTAAGTCAACATAGATAGGGTTATCGTAAGCGTAGCGAATAACTCTAGAGTAACCATAAGAACTGCCTTTTTGATGATTAATATTAAATTGTTCTAAGAGGAGAACTCGCTGTTTTGCTTTTGCTAAATAATAAGCAGCCGCACTACCAACCCCACCGGCACCAATAATAATAATGTCAAAGTTTTTAGTCATGATTTTTCTCAATTAATTATAATTATAATATTTAGAATGGAGAAGGTCGAATGGAGAATTAATTATCAAAGTTGTCAGTCATCAGACATCAATGCCATTATGGTAAAATCGGTGAATTTTTGAGTTTACTGCTGAGTCCTAGACAAGCTTAATATTATATATTATCTGTAGGTATTTCATGATATTAAGCCCTAATAGAAACCTACTGTCACAATTTACTTTAAATATTTTCTACCACTTCTATTATGTCTTATTTACTTATTCCTTCAGTGATTGAATCGAATAAAATCAGTTTTTTAGGTGATTATTTTTTAGCTACAATTCGTTTATCAATCCCTGTTTGTTTGGCTGCATTAGGAGGAATGTGGTCAGAACGTTCTGGAATTTTAAATATTGCTTTAGAAGGGATGTTATTAACAGGAGCTTTTGTGAGTGCTGTGGTTGCTTTTCTAACAAATAATGCTTATTTTGGCATAATTTTGGGCAGTATTTTTGGAGGAATTTTGGGGTTATTACACGGTTATTTATGTATTAATTTAAACGTCAATCAAATTGTATCAGCGTTAGGAATTAATCTATCAGTTAGTGGCTTAACTGCTTTTTTGAGTCGTATAATATTTTCACAACGGACAACTCAAACTTTGCCTAAAATTGACTTATCTTTATTTTTAAGCCCTGAATTTTTATTTTTATTCTTATTATTATTTTTGAGCTTTTTGAGTTTATACTTATTGTTTAATACTCATTTTGGTTTAGCAGTTAGGGCCGTGGGACAATATCCTTTAGCAGCAGAAACGGCTGGTATTTCTGTCATAATTATTCGTTATAGTTGTGTGATTTTATCAGGGATATTATCTGGGTTAGGAGGAGCTTATTTAGCCTTAGTTCATGTCCAATACTTTGCTGAAGGAATTGTTTCGGGAAAGGGATTTATTGCCCTGGCTGCTATTATTTTTGGACGCTGGCATCCTTTAGGAATAATAGGGGCTGGTTTTTTATTTGGAGCAACGGAAGCCTTACAATTAAGAATTCAAGCATTTAATATTAATATTCCCTATCAATTTTTAAATATGTTGCCTTATCTGATTGCTTTATTGGCCCTATTAGGATTAGCCGGAAAAGTAGAACCTCCCAAAGCATTAGGACTTCCTTATTATCGAGAAAGTAGGGATTGACCAAGAGAAGAAGAATTTTCGTTGTTTCAAGCCTCCAACTTGAGGTGGAGGTAATTCTACATTTTACATTCTACATTCTGATTGATCCACCTCTAAATATATATTTTCATTGAATGTTTGTTATACCAGTGCTTATGCTTTTGATGGTAGATAAAAAGAATTATCAGTGTGAGCTTCAAAAATCCCCGCCATTAAGCGATAGTGGAGAGCGAGGGAGTTTCTCATAGGGGAAAAGGACAACATTTAAGATACAATAGTCAAGATTTAAAGTGAGGAGTGTGTTGTGTTGAGGAGAGTCAAGTGGAATCCAACTAAACCTTTGGGGATCAAACCTGCAATTTTTACGGCAAAATCCCTATTAAGACTATTATCATCTACTATTGTTTACAGTTTACTGATCACCCCTTCTCATGCACTCCTGGGAAAAGTTGGGGTGGTCAAAAGTCCAGAAAACCAACAGCAATGGGTATCAATTCGTAATCGTCTCTTAGCCACTAACATTAAGTTTTGCGTCATTGAAGCAGAAGAGTGGAAAACTGCCGAGGACCTCAGAAACGTTCGTACTCTCTTTTTACCCAACGTTGAAACCATCACCGGACAGCAAGCAGAAGCATTACAAACCTGGGTGCAAGGGGGCGGCAATCTAATTATTTCAGGTCCAACAGGGAATCTATCAGAATCGTCGGTTAAAAGCGATTTACAGGCCCTTTTTGGAGCTTATTGGGGTTTTACTAATTCTCGTCCTTCTAGCCTAAGAGTAGAAGATACCACAC
This sequence comes from Crocosphaera sp., assembly GCA_051439445.1. Lineage (GTDB taxonomy): Bacteria > Cyanobacteriota > Cyanobacteriia > Cyanobacteriales > Microcystaceae > Crocosphaera. The sequence continues at coordinate 19,537 of JBFRWG010000068.1, read as the reverse complement.
AATTTCCTTTAATCAACCCTAGTAACCTCAATGAGAGTTTGGTGGGGGGTGTGATCATTCGCAGTTCCCTGACGGCCCAACCGATAGCGGTATGGTTAACGGAAAATCAACCTCCTGGTGTGATGGTTAATGAACAGACTACCTTTTTAGGGTGGCGTTGGGGTGTGGAAGGGGTTACGTCTGCTGCATTTGATGTCAGTTGGTTAAAAACCGTTTTAAGTCGTTACGGTATCACCGAAGATAATCAATTAACCGTAGAACCCTCTCCAGATCAAGATCCCTTCACGATTCCCCCCTGTAATTTAGTTAATTTAACTGCACCCCCTCAGCCTTTCCCCATTTTACCTCCTGTTTTTCTTCCTGAATCGGAAGCACCCCCCTCTCAAAGTGATCCTCAATCGGATAACGAACCCACCATCGAGATCGATCCCGATCTGTCTCCCGACTCCTCTCGTCCTTCTTCAAACCTCATTAGCGATCGCAGTGTTTCGGGTCTTCGCTATGCAAAACTCTCGTCTAAGCAGGTGCAAACCATGACCGACGAGTTATCTAGTCTTATTGTTCGCTTTCAAAGCACCCTTTTTGCTGCCCAAGTCCATAGTCAACCTTCCCCGATATCTTTACGGAAGTCTCAAGAAGCAGTGCGCGCGGCTAAAATTAGCTTGGAAAACTTTCAGAAATTAGTCAAGCAAGGACAATATACCCAAGCGCGACAACTATGGTTAAAAGCCCGCCGTAACCTCTGGGATCATTATCCAACGGATAGCCAATTTAGCCAACCGGAAGTTCGGGCTATGTGGTTAGATCGAGGTAGTATTGTCAAAACCCGATCAGAAGCGGAGTTAGCGGTTTTATTCGATCGCATGGCCCAAGCGGGTATTAATACGGTATTTATGGAAACGCTCAACGCTAGTTATCCTATTTATCCCAGTCGTGTGGCCCCGGAACAAAACCCGTTAACCCAAGGGTGGGACCCTCTCAAAGCGGCGGTAAAATTAGCCCATGAACGGAATATGGAACTTCATGCTTGGGTGTGGATCTTTGCTGCTGCTAACCAAGGTCACAATAAAGTTCTCGAACAACCAGAGGACTATCTAGGTCCGGTGTTGTCCCGCAACCCTGACTGGGGAGTAACGGATAAAGATGGTAATTATTTTGATCAAGGACAACAGTTTAAAAAAGCATTTCTTGACCCTGCTAATCCCAGAGTCCAAAAATATTTATTATCTTTATTAGATGAAATTGCCCGCAATTATGATGTAGATGGCATTCAATTCGATTATATTCGCTATCCGTTTCAACAACCCCAAATTAATAAAACTTTTGGCTATAGTAATTCTTCTCGTTATTTGTTTAAAGAAATGACGGGAGTTGACCCCATAGAAATTTCTCCAGGTCATCCTTTATGGAATGAATGGACTGGGTTTCGTATTCGTCAAATTGATAGTTTTGTAGCTACTGCTTCTAGTCATTTAAAAAAGATTAATCCTGACTTGATTATTTCTGCTTCTGTCTTCCCCATTGAACGACAGGATCGCCTCTTTCGTCTGCAACAAAATTGGGAAGAATGGATGGAACAGGGATGGGTCGATATGATTGTTTTAATGACCTATGCTTTGGATATTGGCAACTTAGAAGAACGCACAAAATTATTATTTGATGAGCGTTTACCTCAATCTTCTTTGGTCATTCCTGGTCTACGATTATTAAAGGTTCCTGATCCGGTCACTATTGATCAATTACAATTGGTTCGTAGTATGCCTATTAGTGGGTTTTCTCTCTTTGCAACGGAAAATTTGACCCCTTCTTTACAAAGTCTATTAAGTCGTGTTCAAACCCCAAAAACCCCTCAACCTTTACCCCATCGTCAACCCTTTAAAACGGCTTTACTTCGTTATCAAGCTCTGCAAAAAGAGTGGAATTTTTTAGCCAATAAGCAACAGCTAAAAGTAGATAAAAATACCTTAAAAAAAATTGATGATCAAAGTAATCGATTAGGATTAATTTTAGAAGAAGTAGCTGCTAATCCCTCTCGCAAAAATATCAGAATCGCTCGACAAAGTTTAAGACAATTTAAACAACGCTTTCCTAACTGGATGAGAAGTCATCAACAAGTTAATTTATATCAAGTTCAGGTCTGGCAAAATCGTTTAAAAAGCTTAGATAAATTATTAGCTTATGGGGAAAGAAAAATTACTCAACAACAGAGGGTTAGAAGATTTCGTTAAGAACATTAAGTAGGGTGGGTTAGATAGCTATAATCTAAATTATAACAAGGGTATAAACCTCGGTCGTAACCCACTATTTTAGTTTTCATTTTTCATGGGGGGTCGATTTCGTTGGTTCCAGATTGCCCCATTAGAAACTTGTATAAAATGAAAAAACAATGCAAGAATCTATCTTCAGAAAAGCAGCAATTCCTATTATTTTTAGTAGTCTTTTCCTCGTCATTCTTTTTGGAATTTTATGGATTCGAGATAGGAATAGAACCACGACTTTAACGTTGGTTACAGGAAGTGAAAGCGGTCAATATTATGCTTTTGGTAAAGCTTTAGCTAAAGTGGTTAATAAGCATAATCCCCGTATTACAATTGAAGTTAAAAAGAGTAAAGGATCATTAGAAAATATTCAAGAACTCCATGATAAAAAAGCTGACTTTGCCTTACTACAAAGTGATAACAGTATCAGTCCTTCTATTAAAGCGGTGAGTTTTCTTTTTCCAGAGTTATTTCATTTAATTGTCCATAAAGACGCTAATATTAATAGGATCAATGATCTCGAAGGAAAAAGAATTGCTCTGATGCCTAAAAAAAGTGGTTCTTATGCTATGTTTTGGGTATTACAAGATCATTATCAACTCGATCGTGAGCAACTCCAAACTATTTCTTTGTCTCCTTTAGATGCTAATAAAGCTTTAAATAATAGAGAGGTTGATGCATTATTTCGCGTAATTTCTTTAGAAAATCCTGCCGTAGTTCAATTACTAAAAAATACCCAACTAAAATTGATAGGGATCGATCAGGGTTCAGCCTTACAATTAGATGTTCCTGCTTTAGAAGTTATGTCTATTCCTAAAGGTGCTTATCATGGAGGAATTCCGATTCCATCTGAAGATTTACCAGGGGTCGGAGTTCGAGCAGTTTTAGTGACACACAAACATATTAATCGAGAAATAATCTTTGAAATCACCCGTATTTTATACGAAGCAAGGAATGATTTAGTACAAGAATTTTTGCCCGCAGCAATGATAGATAAACTGAATAATCTTGATAAACATCGAACTTTAGGGTTTGCATTTCATCCAGGTGCAGTGGACTATTATAATCAAGAAAAACCCAGTTTTATTGTCGAATATGCTGAAGCGATAGGCTTATTTATATCTGTTTCCATGCTAATAATATCAGGGATTTGGCAACTCCGTTTATGGTTTGCTGGCAAACAAAAAAATAGAGCAGATTTATATAATTTACAATTACTAAAACTGATTGATAAGATTCAAAGCATAGAAACCTTAGAACAATTAGGTGAGGTTAAATCTCAGCTATTAGAAATGTTAGATAAAGTCATTATTGATTTGGATAAAGATTTGATTAGTCCTCAGTCATTTCAATCTTTTACCTTTCCTTGGCAAGTTGCTTTATCCACCCTTCATCAAAGAGAAAATCTATTAATTGGTTTAGAGCATAAGAGAAAATAGTTATAGTAGAGTAATTCTCACGATAGTCTAACTGAAGTAGTTCACGGGTTCGTCTTCTAATTCTTGGGTCAAAACCAAAGGCTGACATTGTTTTATATTAACGATAATTCCTCGCGCCCCTTCTTCTTCTAAGTCTTCAACATAACCTCCTTGATGATGATAGGCTTCTGTAAAGCTTTCAAATGGTCCAAAATAATAAATACAATGGGGGTGAGTCGTTTCCAGTTCTACCCACCAGGGTAATTGTGCTTCATGGTTAATATTTAAGTCATCTGAGAGGTTTAAGGGAATGATATTAACAATTCTCCCACCCAAACGGCTGATCCTCTGCATTGCCTGACTCATCCGTTCATAAGGGACTTTTAAATAAAATTTTCCCCGACGCTGAAATAAACCCTTAATTTGACTGAGTTTACCCATCTTGGGGTTAATGATCACTTCATAGAGAAATACGCCCTTATTTTTATCATTATTTGTTGTCATAGGAGTTGTAAAGGCAAGTTACAAATAGGGAGTAGAATCAAACTTATTTCCCTCACCACCATTGACCCTTTTGTGAAAAAATCATCATGATTATCATCAATTCCTTTTCTTTAGCCTATCACGAGTCGACTATCTACCGTTCCTGGAAACTTACTCAAAGTTGATCATCTGAATAAGCGCAGACCGAACAGCGTTGTCTGCTAAGGTCAGGGAATCTCACCCTGAAGAAAAAGTGCCAATGCGCTTGCTAGTCACCCCCGTCTGTTTTGAGATAGACTTCGATGAGAGCGTGACCTTTTCTATGCTGTTAGCATCCCTATTCGAGAAAAAGCGATGTCGGGGTATGCCCTGACACTTTTTCTGGTACTTTCGCTCCTAACTCCAAACGTGCTTACTATCATCCACTGGTTCAAGTAAGGCCGACTACCGTCGGTGTAACGGGAGTCCAAGGCGCAACATTTAAGATAGGAGTTTCAGGAACATTAACCGCTAAATGTTGAAGAACCCCAACTTGCTCTTTCAACTACTCTGATTGACACTCATCCCGTTAAGCTTCTATCGTCGCTGTAACGGGAGATTCTTAAATTCACATTCAAGATTTCCTGCTTCACAGATTGTGGGATTTTTTAATGATAGTGTCCGGTGAAAACGACTTCAGCAGGACCTGTCATATAGAGTTTTCCATCCTCTTCTGACCATTCAATGGTTAAACAACCCCCCGGTAACTCAACGGTACAAAGGCGATCGCATTTTCCCGTTAAGACACCGGCCACGACTGATGCACAAGCTCCTGTTCCACAAGCTAAGGTAATACCGGCACCTCTTTCCCAGACTCGCATTTTGATATAATCTCGACGGATGACCTCGATAAACTCTGTATTAGTGCGTTCTGGAAACACAGAATGATGCTCAAATAGTGGCCCAATGCGTTCTAAACCAATATCGGCCACACTATCAACAAAAGTAATGCAGTGAGGGTTCCCCATACTCACACAAGTCACTAACCAAGACTGTCCCTCCACCTCTAAGGGTTGGTTAATCACTTTATCTTGACCATTTCCTAACGTTGTCGGGATCTCCTTAGCTAATAAAAAAGGGTTTCCCATATCCACTCTAACCTGTCCCTCTGCTTCTATAAGAGGAATAATTGTCCCTGCTAGGGTATTGATACGATAGGACTTACCAACGATTTCACTACCTTCTAAACTAGCGATAAAACGGGCTAAACAACGAATACCGTTACCGCACATTTCCGGTTCTGACCCATCAGAGTTAAAAATACGCATTGTATAGTCATTATTTTCGTCTCCAGGTAAGGCAAAAATCACTCCATCACCCCCTATACCAAAATGGCGATTGCACATCTTAACCGCTTCTTCTGGGGAAACTAAAGGGTTTGCACTGTTGCGGTTGTCAATGAGGATAAAATCGTTCCCTAACCCGTGATATTTTGTAAATTTCATTGGTGAAAAAAATAGCCATTTTCATATTTTAGCGTCTATTGACTAAATCAAAAGACTTCGCTAATATAAAAAATATCCCCTAGGGGGGGATATAGCAGAAGAAGAAGTTTTGCGATAAGTTAAGTAAAGTAAAGAAAAACTCATAAAGTAAACAAAGGTTAACAAAACGTTGATTTCCTCTCCTTCCACCGTCTCCAGTAATGCTTTAACCCCCTGTGATCCAGTCTCTGCGGGGCAGAACACTATAAATAACCAAACGGCCCAAAATTGGTTAACTTTTTTGGCATCAGGGTTTTTAGTGTCAGTTCCCGTGTTTATAGAAGCCCCATTAGTGAGGTTTTGCCCTGAAATTAGCGTTTTAATGACAGGGGGATGGTTATGGCTGGCTTTTTATCTAATGAAGCGTCCCAAGACTCATTTATGGGGAGATTTGCTCTTTGGATTTAGTTGGAGTTGGTTAGCTGGTGCCATTTATTGGGGGTGGTTTCGTTGGGAACCCTTGATTCATTTGCCTATTGAATCAATAGGAGTGCCGATCGCTCTATGGTGTTTATGGCGAAAATGGGGACAGGTGGGGAATTTCTTTTATGTGGGGTCATTGTTAGGGACAGCGATCACGGATGCTTACTTTTACGTCACGGGATTAATTCCCCATTGGCGACAACTGATGCAAGTTGATCCAAGTTTAGCCACTCCTATTTTCCAATCAGCTTTAGAACAGGTACAGACTCCTTGGGGGATGAGTTGGGCGGTTGTTTTAGTCAATGTCCTCTTAGGCGTGGGTTTATGGGCCATGCAGAAATCTACAGGACATTGGTGGGCATTAGCTGGGGCAGTATTGAGTACAATTTTAGTAGATAGTTTATTTTGGGTTGCTGCCTCTTTTGCTTAAAATAAAAGATTGGCAAAGCAATCAATTGTCAATTGTTAAGTATCCGTTGGTAAAATGTAATAGGCATTAAGTCCTGGATTGTTGTCATGCTGTCACCCCTGAGACATCTGTGGAAAAGCTCGGAAAAACACCCCATTTATTATTAGACACGGCTAAAGGTAAACGCTATTTCCCTTTAGTGGGGAAGAATTATTGGACAATAGGACGGGGAAGAGACAACGATTTTGCCATTGGAGATCATTGTATTTCTCGTAACCATGCTATTTTGCAATCAACAGAAAACGGTGGTTTTTTGTTGATTGATTTAGGGAGTCGCAATGGCAGTTTTGTTAATGGTCGTCGTGTAGGTATTCCTGCTTCTCTGAAAAGTGGCGATCAAGTTACTTTTGGGAAAACAAATGTGGAGTTTTATTGTCCCTCTCGCAATCTCAGCACCCTCTCCTATGATGACTCTTTTGATCGTGACACTATGGTGTTACACGAACGTCGTCTCACTTCAGTCATGGTGGTGGATATGCGTAATTTTACTATGTTAACCAGACAATTAGATGAGAAGATTTTATCATCCTTAATTGGTAATTGGTTTCGTCAAGCAGGGGAAATCATTCGCAGTGCAGGAAGTTGGGTGGATAAATATATTGGGGATGCTGTGATGGCCATTTGGTTTCATGGAGAAAATGAAGTGACCAAAGCGGATGTGATGCAAATCTTCCAAGCTGTCAACGATCTCAATACCATGACGAAAATTCTCAGTAGTCAGTATCCTGTTCCCTTTGAATTAACTATTGGTGCAGGGATTAATACAGGATATTCTATGGTGGGGAATACCGGCAGTGGGGATCATCCCGATTATACGGCGATTGGAGATACGGTTAATGCTGCGTTTCGCTTAGAGTCAGCTACGAAAGAGTTAAAGTTAGATGTGGCGATCGGAGAAGAGACTTATCTTTATTCCGTAGAGTTAAAGCAGATACAACAGCTATTTTCTCAATATATGGTTAATCTCAAAGGTTATGAGAAATCTACTATTACTTATGGGATAACGTTTCAAGATTTAGAAAAACTTTTAAACCTGAATCAATAAAGCTTTATTCCTTTTGTTGTTTATTTTTTCATATCTAATGGAATGTGAACCTTATTTAAAGAATCTGTGTCAATACTTTAGGTACAATATGCGTTAAGTTATCATTATGTTTTTAAAAATCGGTCAATCAATAGGAACTTGTTTGTTGTTAGTCTTAAGTTTTTCAGAGGTTAATCTTGTCTCTTCTCAAGAAGTAAAACTATTAACTCAAAGTAACAATAATTATTACAGCCAAAGAATAAAACAAGTCTCTTTAGATATGGATAGTTCGAGTTGGATATTAGTTAATTATTTAGATTCAAATGGAGAAAAATCTTTACCCTATTCGGGTCATGAACCAACCTTAATTTTTGATTCAGGAAAATTGAGGGGTTACTCAGGATGTAATTTTTTTAATGCTTCTTATACAAGAAAAAATGAAAGTCAAATTTCAATTAATCCTGGAGCAACAACACTGCGAGCTTGTGGTTATCAAGGACTATCTGAACAAGAAAGGGATTATTTTAAAAATTTAGGAGAAGTCACCAGTTATGAACTGAATAATAACAAAATCATCTTTAGAGATGACGAAAAAGAGATAAGATTAGTGTTTGCAAAAAATCCTCCTGCTAAGTTAAGAGGGAATCTTTGGCAGTTACAAAGTTATAATAATGGTCGTAATGCTTTGGTTTCATTAATTAGAGACACCAAGATTACTATGCGCATTAGTGAAGCGGGAAAACTAACCGGGTCTTCTGGTTGTAATCGTTATCAAGGTAGTTGGAAAGAGAATGATGGAAAGATTACTATTAGTCCATTAGCAACTACTAGAAAGATGTGTAATTCTCCAGAAGATATAATGACACAGGAAGCTAATTTTATTGATGCAATGAACAAGGTAGCATCCTATGAAATCGAACAACATACGCTAATTTTAAGAGATGTAGAAGGGAAAAAATTAGCAGAATTTCAAGCAATAATTGCCACAGATTAACGAATCAATTGTCTTTACTAAATATTAAGGAACCTACAGAGAGTTAAGTTATGAATCAATATTTTATTCATGATTTGAAAAAAAATTACTGTGTACAAATTAATGATCGGGAAGTTGAACAATTGAAAAATGCAAAAAATAACTTGTTTTTTGCTTTCGTTCTAGAAGAAAAATTAGAATTTATTTTAATGAACTATGCAGACATAGAAAAAGAAGCTTTTAATATGACTCTTAGTCAAATGATGACGGATGATTATGACTGGAATAGAAGTAGAGATTTAACTAATATTGTAAATTTAAAAGTTTTTAATTTACTCTCAACTCATCAATTTTATATTGATACTGTAGAATCCACATTTAACTCATTTTATGGGAAAAACTGTGACGAATACAAAATGATTCAATCTAAACAGTCTGAAGAGTATGATCATAATTTGTCTTATCGTACTATATGTGCTATGAGAAATCATGTTCAACATTATGAACTACCAATTCATACCATAACACTCAATCAAGAATTAGTTGAGAATCATGATGGTAAAAAATCCAAGTGTCATCTCAAACTTGGAACTAAAATTACTTCTCTAGAAAGAAATAAAAAATTCAAAAAGAAAATCTTAAATGATCTTAGAGAAACTTTTGGTGAAAATATTGATCTTATGTTTATAATAAAAAATTATCTTGACTCGATTGGAAACATTCATCAAGAAATACGAAAAATATTAAAACCCAATTTAGAGGAATGGGACAAAATTATGATGAATACTATTGATAATGATCCTATAAAATACAAACAATATATAGAGCATGGAGGTTTATATATAATTAAAAACTTAAATTTGAATGATCATAGGATAAATATTTCTGATTGTTTTAAGTATATAGAACGTCGTAAAAATTTTGAAAAGAAGTATCGTTATTTAAAAAATTATTCTCGTCAATTTATTACTCAAGAAATAGTAGAAGAATAAAACTATATTTAATTTAGATTAACTCTTGTTGTCTGAGTAAATCATTAATCCAAGTTTGAGCAGTTTCGGATAAATTTTCTAATGTTTTTTTTTGATAATTAATAGCTAAATCATAACTTCCTCTCTCATAAAGACTGTGTAACAAGTCTTGTAAAGGGATTAAAGGTTCTTCATCTTCTGGTTGTAAAGTTAAAGGAATGGAAGGAATTTCTTGTGCTAAATTAAAAGCATATAACTCTGCTTTGGGACGGCGATCGGTTCGACTAATTACAATACGATAATCTGATTTTATTCTATCATCAATATTCATGGGCATAACTTGACCTTTTCGTAATAAATCTATTTCTATTAAATGGGTTAAACTCATTAATACTTTTTCTCTTTTTTTATATATTTGTTTCTTCCTTGCCCTACTTTCTTGTTTTTCAGTGATAAGATTTCAATAACTGTTACCACTTCTTGAGTTTCTACATTTTTGACTTGTAAATACCATTCTTTAATGGTTTCTGGTTGAGGAATAGAAATAGTTAAGGGTTCAACTTTTGGGGTTGCAACAGCAACATTAGATGAGGTTTCAGTCACTTTTGAACTAGGAGTAAACACGACATTATCAGGAATACCCACTAATTCTAAATTCTCGTCATTATTCGTTTCTGTATAAACTCTTTGTTCCATAGACATACGATATTTTGGTCGTAAGATAGGGTTCATATAATCAGCGATCGCAACAATTAAATGAGTATGAACTTGTGACCAAAATTGAGGAAGTTCTAAATAAGGATTCATTCCAGGAAAGGGTGAAGGCATAATTTATCTCCTTAGTTAAATTCTACAGTCTATAAGATGGTGTTACGATTCAGTTTCGTTGGTTAAAATAACATCTTCATAAATCAATTCAACGGGACAAGTAAAATCAATTGATTCTAGTTTTAACCCTTCATTCTCAGTAAAAGTATGTAACTCCCAAACTCCTTTATCATTGAGACGAAAACACTCAATTAATTTTGCTCGGCACTAACTAAAACATATTCTTTTAAAGTTTCGATTTGCCGATAATTTCTAAATTTTTTACCCCGATCAAATCCTTCTGTACTGGGGGAAAGAACTTCAATAATTAAACAAGGATATTGCAAGAACTTTAATGCTTTTTTATCCCTTTGATCACAACTGACAACCACATCAGGATAATGATAAGGACCTTGTTCTGAGACCTGTACTTTAGCCCCAGAAATTAATACTTTGCCTCCTTTCTCCTTGAGATAACTTTTAAGCGTACAAGCTAAGTTTAAGGCAATAGTGTTATGAGGAAGTGTACTATTAGTCATAGCATAAACTTCCCCATCCATATATTCATATTTCAGGGGTTGCTTTTCCTCCCATTCGAGATATTCTTCAGGAGTCATATACAAGTTTTCTTGTGCTGCAACCATGTTTAAACCTCATGTTTTCACTAATGATGGATAACTAATGACTGAATTCAATGCTTCTAAAGCGCGATCGCGATATTTGCCGTATCGTTCCCGTTTATTGCGAATTCTCACAGGTAAATCGGGTAAAATACCAAAGTTAGGTGGCATCGGTTGGAAATGTTTCGCGGACGCACTACTAATGAATTCAAATAATGCTCCCATCATCATTGCTTTGGGTAAGGTAATGGGTTCTAAGCCTAATGCAATGCGTGCGGCATTGGTTCCAGCTAACCATCCTCCTGCTGCTGCTGCGGTATAACCTTCTGTGCCGATTAATTGTCCTGCGGCTAAGAGGGTAGGACGGTTTTTAAACTGTAAGCTGGGGTCAAGTAACTGGGGAGAGTTAATAAAGGTGTTGCGGTGCATGACACCCATGCGGACAAACTCAGCTTTTTCTAGACCAGGAATAAGTCTAAAAACTCGTTTTTGTTCACCCCATTTTAAATTAGTCTGAAAACCGACCATATTCCACAGTTTACCCTGTTTATCTTCTTGTCGGAGTTGCACAACAGCGTAGGGTCGTTTGTCTTTATTTTCGGTATCACGAAAGTCTCCTAACCTTGCATCAAATAAGCCAACAGGTTTGAGGGGTCCATAACGCATAGTATCTTCTCCCCGTTGTGCTAATTCTTCGATAGGTAAACATCCTTCAAAAAATTTGGCGGTTTCTCGTTCAAAATCTTTTAATTCCGCTTGTTCTGCTGCACAGAGTTCCCCACGAAACCGTAAGTATTGTTCTTTATTGAGGGGACAGTTAAGATAGGCTGCTTCTCCTTTGTCGTAACGGGAGGCTAAAAAAGCGATGTCTGTGTTAATAGAGTCCCCGACAATTATAGGACTAGCTGCGTCGAAAAAGCTCATATAAGCCATTCCGGTGAACTGTTGTAAGTTTTCGGCCAAAACAGGGGAGGTAAGGGGTCCAGTGGCTAAAATAACAATGCCTTCTGAGGGTATTTCCTGGAGTTCTGAGCGTCTTAATTCGATTAAGGGGTGTGTTGCTAGGGTTTGGGTTAATTGTTGGCTAAACACCCCTCTATCCACCGCTAAGGCACCTCCTGCGGGGACGGCGTGTTCATCGGCGGTTTGGATAATGATGGAGTTGAGACGACGTAATTCTTCATGGAGAAGACCTGCCGCGCGATCGCTTGACATTGCACCGAAGGAGTTACTACAGACTAATTCGGCTAATTCTTGGCTATGATGGGCGGGACTGGTGCGAATTGGGCGCATTTCGTGCAATATTACAGGAATACCAGCTTGTGCCACTTGCCACGCTGCTTCGGTTCCGGCTAACCCTCCACCAATTACTTGAACTTTTGCGGTTGATTCTATCATTAATTAAGTTTTAGTTTCGTTTTTGTTTAGTTTGAATACTTCAGGAGAGGTACAATGAAGAAAAAAGTCTGAAAGTCAGACAGAGACTATGGTTAAACCTCGTCCTCTTATTATTGATCACCATCCTAACTATAACAATATCTTAATCGAAGCAGGATTTTCTGGACATGGGTTTAAATTTACCAATTTAGTAGGAAAAATATTAGCAGATATAATAACAGAAGGACGCAGGCAATACGATTTAAGTTGATTTAAAATCAAACGATGTTTATAAATAAGTGTATGGGAGTAAGAAACGAAAGAAATAAAGTAACAATTTAAAACCAAAAACAGCTAATGATTAAACCTGAACAGAGGATTAAAATTCAGCAAAAGGAATAGTTCCCCCACTTTTTTTAGGATCACCTCGATGACTATTTTCCCAGTCTTCATCTTCCTTGTCTGGATCAATGATAGGAGAACCTTCCATCAGTTCAGGAGAAATTTCATATTCAATTTTTTCAGAAATAATGCCATCACTGTCTTCAATATCCCAAGACCATTGTTGCGTTTCATTCTCCTCTAAACCTTGCAAATCTTGCAAATCTCCTGAAGGGAGTTTTAAAGGTTCAAGCTCATCAACTGTCGTGATCACAGGTTCACTAGCCAAAACAGCCGGTAAAGAAGAAACGATCGCACTTAAAACTATCATACTGACAAAAGCAGGCCAGAGATAATTGACAATTCGTAAAGCGTTCATAGATTATAAGGGTATTCAACGAGAATAAGGACGAGGCTATAAGCCTTTTATCTAAGATACTCAAAACCGAAAAAGATGCAACGTTTCTCTTAAAATTTAAAATGTAGCTAAAGTTTCCCCCTTCATTAGCATTAGGGTTGACAATAAAAATAAAGTTGCGACAAAATACACCAACGTGGAACTGAAACAAGTTATCATCGCTCATAAGGCTGGAGATCCCCAGAGTAAACAATGGGCGCAAACTTGCGCTAAACAATTAGAAGCCCTTGACTGTAAAGTATTGATGGGGCCAAGTGGCTATAAAGATAATCCTTATCCAGTTTTCCTTTCCTCCGTCTCAGAAAAAATCGATCTCGCCATTGTTTTAGGAGGAGATGGCACTATCTTAGCTGCGGCCCGACAACTCGCTCCCGAAGGAATTCCCATTTTAGCCGTGAATGTGGGGGGACATTTAGGATTTTTAACCGAACCCTTTGAATTATTCCAAGATACCCAACAAGTGTGGCATCGTTTGCAAAGCGATCGCTACGCCATGTCACAACGAATGATGTTAGAAGCTAAAGTGTGTGAAGGTGATCGCTGCTCCCCTCAAGCAAGTAGCGATCGCTTCTACTGTCTCAATGAAATGTGCATTAAACCCGCCAGTATTGACCGGATGCCCACCGCTATTCTAGAACTAGAAGTAGATGGGGAGATTGTCGATCAATATCAAGGAGATGGTTTATTAGTGGCCACCCCCACCGGCTCAACCTGTTACACCGCTTCAGCTAATGGGCCCATTATTCACCCTGGAATGGATGCCATCGCTGTGACTCCTATCTGTCCATTGAGTCTTTCGAGTCGGCCCATTGTTATTCCTCCCGGTTCAGTGGTGGATATCTGGCCGTTAGGAGATTATGAGTTGAATACGAAACTGTGGACCGATAGTTCTTTAGCCACCTCGATTTGGCCAGGACAATGGGTATCAGTGAGAATGGCCAACTGTATGGCCAGGTTTATTATCTTACGAGAGAACTATTCCTTTTATCAAACCCTCCGAGAAAAGTTACAATGGGCAGGGACAAGAATCCACTTTGATAATAATCATCGAGTTAACTAACATGGATTATTTGATAGCGGTTGTCAGCGATCGCATTAAAGCAGAAGAAGCCTATACTGCTCTGGAAAAAGGAGGCATTCCCACCAGTCAAGTTAGTATTTTAGGCAAAGGGTATAAAACCGCCGACGAGTTTGGTTTTATTGATCCAGCACAACAGGCTAAAAAAAGGGCCCTGTTGATGGCCCTTTGGCTTGTTCCCTTTGGCTTTATTGGGGGTTATATGTTTGATTTAGTGACAGGGGTTGATAGTTTTGATTGGGCAGGGGAACCCTTTAACCATATTTTAGGGGGTATTGCTGGAGCCATCGGTGGAGCCATGGGCAGCATTTTTGTCGGTGGGGGTGTGGGTTTATCTGTGGGGAGTGGCGATGCTTTACCGTACCGTAATCGCCTCAATGCAGGAAAATATCTGATCGTTGTACAGGGTGCAACCAGTCTCAAAAATAAAGCAACTAGCATTCTTACTCCTTTAAACCCCGAAAACCTCCAAGGGTACTCCCAAACTGCTCTTTAATTTTATTGCTCATCATGTTACCCCGTGAAACCCTCCTCAAAGGCATCGAAAATCGAGAAGAAATGACCCGTATTATCGACCAAGCAGAGATCGCTGTCAAAACTTGGGAGATGGTGGCGAGTGATTTTTTTTCCCCCCCTGTCATCGCTGAAGTCCAAAGGGCCTTTAGCAAGTTGACCGACCTAGACATTATGGTTTGGGGTGGCTATCCCCAAGCAGAAAGACAGCGAATAGGGATAGCCCGCCCTGAAATCCCCCTAGAACAGTCCCAGATTCCCCTTGCAGCCCTAGATATCGCAGGAAACTTTCTTTTTGACCCAGCTAACCATCGAGACTTCTTAGGGGCGATTTTAGCCACAGGGATTGTCAGGGAAAAAATTGGCGATATAATTGTCTTAGGAGAAAGGGGTGGCCAGGTGATTGTGGTGCCTGAGTTGGTGGAATTTCTCGAAACCAGCTTAACCCAAGTGCGATCGGTTCCCGTGAAAACCCAAAGAATCGAATTAAGTGAGTTAAAAATACGTCCCCCCAAAACCAAGGAAATGACCACCGTAGAAGCATCCATGCGTTTAGATGCGATCGCTTCTGCTGGGTTTGGGATGTCTCGCAGTAAAATGGCTGATGCGATTAATCGAGGAGAGGTTAGGGTAAATTGGAAAGAAGTTACCCAGGCCAGTCATAACGTGGAATCGGGAGATTTAATCACAGTGCGAGGGAAGGGACGCTTAGAAGTGGGAGACGTTGCTGTGACTAAAAAACAACGTTATCGGATTGAATTAACTCGATTTCAATGAAAAATTTTTATAAAAAAAAGATATTTGATGAAAAAGTCCTATATCACGGAAAATACCCTATACATTTAAGCAAATTTTAGCTATTATGGCCAAGGATAGATAGCAAACACAATTAAACACATCGTTGTGCTTATCCTGAAAAATGACCAATGATACTTGTCGTGTTTTACTAATAGAAGATAATTTAAAAAATATTGAATTATTAGAGGATTTATTATCTCAAGGTCAGCAGAGTTCTCTATCTAAAGGAATGACCTTCCCTATGACTTGTATTACAAGCTTAAAAGACAGTTTAGAATCTCTAAAAGCCGAAACCTACGAGGTTATTTTACTTGATTTAAACTTACCAGATAGTCAAGGATTAAGCACGTTAATTAAAATCAGGGAAGTAGCCGCCAATACGCCCATTCTTGTAGAGATCGATGACGAAAATGAGACAAACGTTGTGGAATCTTTAGAATTAGGGGCTGATGGTTATTTACCCATCAAAAGCGTTGATAGTAACCTGTTAATCCATGAAATTCGTTTAGGGATTGAACGACAAAAATATCGTACCAAACTTACCCAACAACAACAAGAAATTCGACAAGCAGAAGAATTTTCCAATTTAGATTCTCTAATAGAATCGAGCCGTGATACCAGTGTAACTGCTCGACTATTTGGAGCCTATCCCCTTCAAGAAAGCGTCCCTGATGTCTTTCAAGAATTAACAAAAACTTATGGTAATCTATTAGACTTATCCCTAGAGCAAAGGGTTTTCAGGGTAGACTATCATATTTCGCAACAACTGAGAACCTTGGCCAATAAATTAGGATTTCTCAAAGCCAGTCCCAGAGATACCATTGAAATTCATACTCAAGTTTTAAAAGAAAAAACTCAAGATGTCCCTGTGGTCAAAGCTCAAGCTTATGTCGATGAAGGCAGACTCATGATTTTAGAATTAATGGGCTATTTAGCTTCTTTTTATCGTAAATATTATATCGGCCTCAGTAACATTAACTTATCGGGTAGAAAAGATTATCCTTAAAATTTTATGAATAAGTATCTCCTCAAACTATACATTACAGGGAACAGCATTAATTCACAAAGAGCGATCGCCAATCTTTTTCGCATCTGTCATGAGGAATTGAATGATCAATATACCGTAGAAATTATCGATGTGCTTGAACAACCTCAAAAAGCTGAACAAGAAAAAATCTTAGTCACCCCAACTCTCATTAAACAGTTGCCTCCCCCTCTACAACGGATTATCGGCGATATGTCCAATACCCAAAAAGTTCTCTTGGGGTTGGATTTAATTACCCAAGATAAAAATTAACCAAGATTTCTTGGCAAGACGGAAATAAAAAGGCAAAATAAACAATGAGTCATTTACCTAAACACTGATGAGTCAAGAAAACGAACTAGACTATATTGAGAAATTAGAAACCGCCATTCCAGGGTTTGATTTTTTGTCTGAAGGGGGACTTCCCAAAGGGCGCGCTACCTTGGTAGCCGGAACCGCAGGAAGTTCTAAGACCGTTTTTGCTTGTCAGTTTTTAGCCGAAGGAATTAAACGGGGTGAAAATGGTGTCTTTGTCACCTTTGAAGAACCCCCCAAAGCCTTACGCCGTAATATGCGCGGGTTTAACTGGAATATTGCCCAATGGGAACTGGAACGGAAATGGGCCTTTGTGGATGCTTCTCCCCAACCCGGAGAACCGATGATGGTGACAGGGGAATACGATTTAGGTGGTTTGATCGCCCGTATTGAGTTTGCCATCCGTAAACACGATGCCAAACGGGTATCGATGGACTCTTTGGGAGCTATTTTTAGTCATTTAAGCGATAGTGCGCAGGTGAGAAACGATCTCTTTCGTTTAGCTTCGGCCTTACGAGAGTTAGGGGTAACAGCCATTATGACGGCGGAAAGAACCCAAGAATATGGAGAAATTAGTCGTTTTGGGGTAGAAGAGTTTGTGGCCGACAATGTGGTTATTTTGCGCAATGTTTTAGCCGATGAGAAACGTCGTCGGACTATTGAAATTTTGAAATATCGGGGAACCAATCACCAAAAAGGGGAATATCCCTTTACCATTGTTCCCCATCGCGGAGTGGTGATTATTCCCTTATCTGCTATTGAATTAGAACAACGATCCTCTAATATTCGTATTACCTCTGGTAGTGAAGAATTAGATCGTATGTGTGGGGGGGGTTTTTTCCGAGATTCTATTATTTTAGTCTCTGGGGCCACAGGAACGGGTAAAACTTTGATGGTGACAGAATTTATGGCCGGTGGCGTTAAAAATAATGAGCGATGTTTAATTTTTGCCTTTGAAGAAAGTCGAGAACAACTGATTCGTAATGCGACGGGTTGGGGGGTTGATTTCCAAAAAATGGAAGAGGAAGGAAGATTAAAGGTGGTGTGTCGTTATCCAGAAACCACAGGATTAGAAAATCATCTCATTAATATGAAGGAAATCATTGAAACCTTTAAACCGAACCGAGTGGCAGTGGATAGTTTATCTGCATTGGAGAGGGTGTCTACTTTAAAAGGGTTTCGAGAGTTTATTATTGGCCTAACGTCTTTTATTAAACAGCAAGAAATCGGCGGTTTATTTACTTCCACCACACCAACCTTATTGGGAGGATCTTCTATTACAGAGGCACATATTTCCACCATTACCGACTCAATTATTCTACTGCGTTATGTGGAAATGTATGGGGAAATGCGTCGGGGGGTGACAGTTTTGAAAATGCGGGGATCGATGCACGATAAAGATATTCGAGAATTTTCTATTGATAACAAAGGAATGCACATTGGTAAACCTTTCCGCAATGTCACAGGTATTTTATCCGGTTCTCCTATGTACACCGCACAAAACGAAGTGGAAAGATTAAGCAATTTATTTGAGGAATAAAATCAGAATGCGCGAATTTAGAATGTGCGAATTGACAAAATAACAAGGCATTTTCCTAACTAATACTAAATTTTGTTGCCATACCGAACCTTCGTAGAAACGTTTCCTGAAATGTCTGGGCAGGGGTGTCAGATCAAAAGATTTATTATAACATCTTACGGCTTAAAAATTAATTCTAATTTGTTGAAAGTTGCCAGGTTAAAAAATTTAAGATTTGACCATCAACTAAGAATACGGGAGGTTTTAATAAATTCCCGAATGTTGTTTGAGAAGTAGTTAACTAAAACCAAAAATATCGTTTTGAATGATTAAATATCCTCACTAAGTGCGAATATTCAAGGCAAAAGTTTCTCTATTTTGTTAAGTATAAAAATTCAATCTAAAAAATGTAGCATTTTATACATAAGTGATTCCTTCACTCATATATCTTGTTCAGGTAAGAAATTAAAACTATCATAAAGATCGTTTTAAAAATTTTTTAAATAGTAATTTCAGGTGTGATTATTTCTGGAATTATAATCAGTGCAATCATGCCGATTTCGGCGATGGTTTGTTGTATGTTGTTCTCTTGCTTTTATTCACTCGCACAAATTTTGGATCTAAATAAGCTATGGTTACGAAGATTTGGGATGGTCAAGCATCTACCCTTTGGAATAATGCGTTAAATTGGGAATCAGATATTCTTCCTGCGAATGGAGATGATATTGAGATTGGTTTTGGTGATACTTTCACCATTTTTAATGGTCAAAATCCGCTTAATGAACTATCAATTTTAAGTTTTAATTCCCTTAGTCCTTTTCAAATTAGTGGTGGAATACTAACAGTATCAGGAAGTTTTACTATTCCCAGAAATACAATAGTTAGTAATGGAACCCTAGAATTAAACGGGTTAAGTAGCTTCAATGACTTAACCCAAAGCAACGGAACTATAACAGGAGAAGGAACCCTTAATATTAACGGAGATTATAGCTGGAATGGAGGAACCCAAACCGGAGGAGGTGTCACCAACGTTAATGGAACCCTAACCTTTGCAGGAAATACCCAACTCGGAACCCTCAGCGAAGCGAGAACCCTTAACCTAAATGATCAAGCCATTTGGAACACATCAGGGTATCTCTATGTAT
>JBFRWG010000067.1:0-21213 GCA_051439445.1 Crocosphaera sp. | reverse complement strand
TGATAACTATTCTCCAGGAGCAACTACAACCTATACAATTAATGTTGGAGAATTTTTTACGGGGACTTTTAATTCTCTAGTTTTGGCTAATGATGATGATGCAACAGCTAGTGCAGAGAGTATTTTTAGTAATATTAAACTGTATGAAAATACTGAAGCAGTATACCAAAATGAAACAATTGATCCATTAATTGGAAGTCAGTCTTTAGATGTATTTACCTTAGAAGATGTTACGTCTGGGATATCTAATGATCATGAAAATAACAATGAACTTTTGATCCCACAATCTGATATAAATCAAGGTTTAATCAATGTAGAGAAAAACATTGAAGATGATTTCTTTAGCTCTGGAACAGGTAATCTACTGTCAGAAACGACAGTTTTATCAACAGTCAATCAAAATGATGATCTCCTAACTCCGATCCCAGATAACTCGGACAATAATATTGATTATTCTATATTGTTATCATAATTCAGTTTGATTTGAAAAAGGCAGGAGATAACAGTCAAGGTTATCTAACAAGTTCCAGAGATACTATCTATGCATTGATCTGTAAAACTGTTAGAATTATTCTAATAATTCTAATTTCAATGCTATGGTTAAGTCTCGGATTATTATTATTGTTTTAATCACAATTTACTGGATAACTAGCGGCTTTTATACCCCAACTTTATCAACCAATATTCTAGAGAAAAAAGTTAAGATTGTCTTAGAAAAAGGGCTGTGGAGAAACTCAGGTCAAAGCATTTCTTATCAAGATATTACCCTTGACTTAATTTGTCATGATAATGATTGTGAGTCCGAAATTTGGGGATTTGCGCCAGAATTTAATCAAGCAGAACACCAAGGAACTGTCAAGGTTAATCGTTCTGGTAATAGTTGGTTTTTAGAAATTGATTTAAACATTAATCCTGATCCTTGGTTATTGTTATCACAACAAGGGAATTACACCATTAAATTAATTAAAAAAAATAACGAATTTTTCATAGGTAAATATCAAGGAACTGTTAACAATAAATTCCTACAAGGAAAAGCAAGAGCAACTATAAAACCTTTATATCCTGAACTGATAGCGGCTCATAAACCCATTGAATCTCAAGAACATCCTCGTTTGCTTTTTCGAGAAAATCAATTACCCACATTAAGAGAAAAAGCTAAGACAAAATTGGGTCTAAAAATCTTAAAAAAATTGAAAAAAACCCTTGATGAACCTGTTAGATACAACAGTTATGTTCCCAATGCAGGATATCATGCCGCAGGACAATGTTTTCTGGCCTTAATTAACCAAAACCCAGAAAAAGCTAAGGAAGCTTGGGAAGTCGTTGATCAGGCCATTAATACAAACTATCCTCGTTTGTTTGAACTGTCTCCAGCAGTGGCAGGAATAGCGATCGCCTATGATTTATGTTACGATTATTGGGAAGTAAATAACCGTGCTTTAATCACCGATTGGCTTGGGCAAAAAGGTCAATTGTTAGTCGAAGGAACTCCAGATCGGGGATGGAACCCGACAGCTTGGAGTAACTGGAATGCTAGGGCTAGAGGTGCGGCTGGTTTAGCAGGATTAGCGGTGTTAAAAGAACCCGAAGCCTATTTCTCTCAAAAAATAGATGTTGAACGGTTTTTAACCATTGCCCAACGGAATATTATTCGATATTTAGAAACAGCCATCGGGGATGGGGGTTTTGGCACTGAGGGAGATCACTATACCACGGAACCAATGGTGTTAACCTTGTTTCCTTTTTTCACAGCTTATCGTCACGTTAAAGGAAAAAATTTTATTACAAAAGAGTCTAATATTAGTCAGGTATTACCTAATTATTTAATGCGCATTGTTCCCAGAAATAATAATTATTTAATTCCCAGCTATGGAAGACATAGATATTATCCAGGAGGATCATTATTTGCTATGGGACTGGAATCGGTTACTCCAAAATTTTTACCTACCATTATGTGGGCATTTGATAATTATTGGGGTAACAATGGGAATAAAAGTTTTGGCATAAAAAATAGTTTAGATGCAATTTTTTTATTAATTAATTATCCGAGAAATGTATCTAGTAAAAATCCTGATAAGATTTTTGATAAAGTTTTTATTGATCAAAAAAAGGGATTTTATATATTCCGTAATCAGTGGAAAGATCAAAAGGATTTTGTGGCAACTATCTATGGAAAGCGAGAACATTTAAGAAAGTCTTGGTCTTATCCAGATACCGGAAGTTTTCGCATTTGGGGGTTAGGAGAGAACTGGGCGATCGCAGGAAAAAGTGAAAATAAGGCAGAAAACGAAAATGTTATTATTCAAGAAAATGCGAAACCAACAACAATGGAAACTCTCTATTTTCAGTCTCAAAAAGATGGTTCAGGGATAGTTAGTTTAAAATCTAAACATTGGTTAAGAGGGTTTGCTGTTGATTATTCTAAAGTATCAGGAGTTCCTGGTTTATTCGTTATTATTGATCAATTCGATGATCATCGAGATGATCATACTTGGGTGATGAATACCCAAGGAAATGTAAAAATTGACAACAATTGTTTTATGATTGAAGGTGATAAAAACGTCACCCTAAAAGGAACATTTATTACACCACAAAAAGTTAAGATTACTTACCAAGCAAATGAAAACAGAATTGTAGCAACTGCAAAAAGTGACTTTTTTGTTATTATGACAGTTCAAAAGGGTAAGATACCAGAATTAGAAATAGTTAACAAAGGGTTGAGTTCTGAGATTATGATCGGGAAAAGAGTCATTAATTTTAGGGATAATCATATTCACTTTAAAACAACATAATATACATTATTCCTTTTGAACAGTGGATACAAATTCCCCAAAATAGAATCTTCATTAAAAAAGATTATCAAAAATATTTTAGGGAAGAAACACACACATTGACCAAAGTTTAGTATCATATTCAATGAAGTCACTAACATTGGTAAGAGGAATTGTTCTGTGAATCAAAAAACCGTGGGAATGCTCAGTAGTTATCCAGGTTTACAAAATAAAAGAGATTGGTTATGGAAACAAACCCCTCAACCCTTTGGTAGTTGGGGTAACATTCAAATGTTAGCCAACCATGCTAACCCTGATTTTCTATTATTATATCAGTTCGATTTTCCTCGTACTTCTCCTCCTCAACCTTGGTGGAAACGTTGGCAAAAATCAAAGACTTCACCCCTTAATATTCCTTCCTTACTAAGAAATGTCCCCCAAGAACGTATTGTTTATTTATTAAGGGAACCTCCTCTCGATAAAGTTGTTGAGAGGAATCGGGAAAACTATGATGAAGCGAGTAAGTATTGTGGTTATGTTTCTGGTCCGGATAACTTTGCCCCCTATCCTGAATATATGCCCGCTATTTGGTATGTTAATCTTGAATTTGATCAATTGGATAAAGGGAGTATCCCTGAAAAAGTTAAACGTTGTAGTTGGATAACATCGGGGATCAGTCGCACAGAAAATCATCGCCGTCGTCTTGGGTTTGTGAAGTTATTGCAAGATGATAATTTTGAGTTTGATCTCTATGGTAGAAACTTACCCGAATACCTGATCAGTCAAGGGACTTTAGAAAATAAATGGCATGGTATGGCTCCTTATTATTATAATTTATCTATTGAAAACTATGCTGATAACGAATTATATGTGAGTGAAAAGTTATGGGATGCTTTATTATGTTGGTGTTTACCCATTTATTATGGAGGAAGCGCAGCCGATAAATTATTACCCCCAGGTAGTTTTTTAAGGTTACCTAGTCTTGATGAAAAAGGACTAGATTATATTAAAGAAGTTACTTCTAGTTTGGATGCTTGGCATGAAGCCAAATCAGCGATCGCAGAAGCAAGGCAAATTATTCTGCATAAACTGAATTTAATGAATTGGTTCTCGGATTTTGTTGTTAAATTTTGAAGATGTTGAGTCTTGTTTAATATGGATGGAATTTGTACTTTAGCGAATGATTACGTCTATGATCAAGTGGTTGCTTTACTAAACAGTATTGAAGCTATTTATGGTCAAAAAATGCCAATTTGTATCTACCCCTATGATGAGAACACAGAAAAATTAAAGGCTGAAATTGCTCATCGTCCCCAGGTACAATTATATAATGATACTGTTTCTATAGAGCGATGGGATAACTTCGCACAAGCTGTTTGGGATACCCATCCTACTGCCTTTCAAAGATGGCAAAAAGTAGGAAGTAATGGATACCATCGTTTTGGAACCCATCGCCGTTATTGTGCTTTTGATGCGCCTTTTGAACGTTTTATTTATATGGATGCTGATACCCTATTAATGAGTCCATTAGAGACAGTTTTTAGTCAATTGGATAATCATGATTGTATTGTTTATGATTTTCAGCATAAAGATTTAACTCATGTTTATGATGTTAATTCTAACAAGTTAACTCAGGTTTTTCCAGAAGAAAGACTAAACAAAGAAATTTTTTGTTCAGGTTTTTATGGTTCAAAAAAAGATTTATTCACAGACAATAAACGCCATGAATTAATTGATAAGTTACAAGAGGGAGAAGCCGAAATTTTATATTGTATGGCCCCCGATCAAACCATTATTAATTATATGATGATGCGTTCTGACTGTTCAATTTATAATTTAGCCTTACAGTTACCCCAAGATGAAAAGACAGGATGCTGTGTTACTTCTCCTCATTTTGAAAATAAAGATAATATCCTTTATGATAAAGGTAATCGTTTAACTTATCTCCATTATATTGGCATTTCTTCACGAATTTTTAAAAATTTATGTGAGGGAGAAAACATTGATTTTCCTTATAGGGATATCTTTTTGTATTATCGTTATTATTATGAACCAGAAAAGACACCAAAATTCACGGGTAATCCCAAAGATTATCAACAAAAACCCAATTTATTCAACAAAATTATCAAAAAATTAGGATTGAAATAGTAGAGGAAAAATTATGACTCGCGGCATTTATATTACAGCTAATGATAAAGTAATTGAACAAAGCATTACCCTTTTAAAAAGTATTAGATGCTATGATCAAGAAACCCCAGTTGTTTTAATTCCCTACAATGATAATTATCAGATCATTGCTGAAAAATTAAATCAAGATTTTGGCGTTACTTTATATCCAGATTTAGAGTTTATTGAAAGATTATCCTTGAAATTACAAAGTATTTTTGGGGAAGATTTTTTTGCTCGTCCTAATCAGTTTCGCAAACAAGCTTGTTGGTTTGGTGAGTTCGATGAATTTCTTTATCTAGATACAGATGTTGTAGTTTTTAAGAAGATTGTTGATGATTTAGACTTTTTTACAGATTACGATTTTATTTCTTATGATTATCAACATAAAGCAGGTATTCGTAATGTTTTTTCTCAAAAAATTATTGATGATAATGTTTTTAGTGAAGCTGAACTAAGGGATATGTTTAATGGGGGATTTTGGGCCTCTAAAAAGAATCTAATTTCTGAGGAAACTATCTACCAAAGTTTTGCTGAATGTGCAGCTAATATTGATTACTTTGACTTTACCTATAAAACTTCAGATCAACCTATCATTAACTACATGATATTAAAGAGGATCAAAAAACGGTTTAATCTAGCCCATCAACCGGATAAGTATCCTGGAAACTGGGCAGGAACCAATCATTTTAAACAAGAAGGTTATCAACTCATTGATCCCAATAACAATCAACCCCTTCATTATTTACATTGGGCGGGAATTAAAATTCAACCTGGTTGCCCTTATTGGGATATTTGGAAACACTACCGTTACTTAGGAGAAAAAGTACCAGACGATTCGGAATTGATTCCGTCTCAACCAGGAATAAAAACACAATTATGGCAACGAGTTAAAAAAATTTTAAGGGGGCAATAATTGATAATATTATTAGGTCTTTGACATACTAGGGGAAAGCTCACTTATACGACGCTTTAATTTGAAGTAGTTGAGCTTTAATTTTCTAATAAAGTTGTCGAGAGAATAAAGTGTATGAGAAGTATCTTGTAAGTTCATAAAGTTTTTCTCAAGTGACTTAGCAAGACCAATTGAAGTAAATTTCTCACAGTCAGATGAAACAAGAAATTGTCTGGCTCGCATTCTCATTTCCTGAAACTTTTTATTATCTATTGACTGAATTTTTCCATAGAGTGCATCATAATCTCCACCCTTGAATTCAATATAGCAGTCTTGAGGAATGTGTTCTGAAATGTCTGGGGCCCCAAAATATATGGGTATAGATCCGGAAAACAATGAGGAGAAAATTTTTTCAGAAATGTATCCATTTTCTCGACTATTCTCAAAGCATAAAACAAATTTATAGTTTCCCAGCATAGAAATCTTTTCATTACCCATAATAGAACCGGGGAGTGTTCCTTTCCAACCCAAATTTTCCCAAGGTAGGGTTTTATGCCAAACTCTTCCATAAGTGTGAAAATCATATCCTAAAGTTTGGTCAAAGAACTCAACTGCTTTTTCCCTTTCTCGATCACCGAGTAAGTCTCGATATTCTTTTTTATACCTCTGATGTATCATAGCCAGAAAATTTTCTGGTTCCTCTTTAATATCAAGAATACCCGCATAATTCTGGGGAACAAAATAAAATTCATCTTCAGAGATATCAGCATCTTTATTAATTCCTAGAAACCCACCAAAAATTTTTCTGAACTCCCTACTATACATTCCTGTATAAGGATTTCTAGAACGAGGTTCTGTGATCATTAGGAGAGTTCTAGACAAAATAAAATTTGTTCTACACTTTCCATTAATTGATACAAATAAATCTGCCTCATCAGGGTTTTCTACATAAGTAAAATTCTTTGACTTAAGAT
Source organism: Crocosphaera sp. (assembly GCA_051439445.1). Lineage (GTDB taxonomy): Bacteria > Cyanobacteriota > Cyanobacteriia > Cyanobacteriales > Microcystaceae > Crocosphaera. The sequence goes on along the minus strand of JBFRWG010000067.1, from coordinate 14,407 downwards.
ATGACAATCCTGAATTACCGTCTATATTTGGAGACGCAAGCATTCCATATAAAATTCCCAAGGGGTTGGTTTCACAAAATTTCATGTTGAGCAATCATAGTTATTTGATAATCATATTGACATATTCCCCCACCCTCATCACAGATTGTAGTGGGGGATTCTTTCCACATCACTGTTAGAAATTCCTTGCTCAACGAGACAACTTAAATTCTTAATGTTGCCATTAAGAATTCAGAGGTTGGACTCTCCCAAGGCGTTTGGATCGGTTTGCGTATGTCCTACGCTACCGCTCTCGATAATTTCCCAAGTATTTTAACAAAAATGTCGTGCATAAGTCTCCACCTAAAAATACTATTAAGCAAAGACCAGTGATCTATAAACTCCTTTATGTCCAAATCAGGTTGGAGAAACGTTATAATTGGTTTGTTGCTGATAGTTTGGGGACTTTGTCTCACATTTCCAACTACCTAAACCCATAATCCCCACCACCAGACAAGTAACCAACAAAATAATAGATAGAGGGGAGATCAATTTATTTTGAGAGACTCGACGGGAAGTGTTTTTATGATTATCTTCTAAAGGTTGATACCATGATTTGCTATTAGGAAGTACCCAAAAATAATAGTACAACTCTAGATCATCTGTTGTGTAATCGGCTAACTCTTCCAGAGTTTGAAAAGAAGGTTCCTCAGACATCACTCACTCCTATACACCACTTTTTTTCTCGTATTATACATCATAACTGTTGAATCGAAACACTGTCTATACATTTTGTTACAATTTGTTTTGGGAAGGAGAGAATTACATCCTAAAGTCTTGATTTAGGGAATGACTAATCATTCCCCGACGATCTTGAACTAGAAAAGAGGTCGTAGTTCTTCAATTTCTGATGCTGCTTTCCAACCTTCCATACCAGCACACCAAACATAGGTTTGAAACGTCACACCCTCTTGTAATAATTCCTCCGAAGAAAAAGGTCCAGTCTGTTGATTATCTTGATAAACATACCATTTTGGAGAATTGGGAGGGGGTGGAGGGTTTTGTGTCTCATTTTCAGCCGTATTTTCAGGTGTTTCTGTTGCAGTATTCTCAAAAGTATCATCATCAGTCCCATACAGTCGATAATCATCAATTAATTGCTTAATAATTTCTGCTTCTCGTTTATATTCTGGGCTATCTTTTCCTCCTTGTTTGTCTAATTCTATCGCTCTCTCGTTTAAATAAGTAGTTAATGTTTGATAAAGTTGTCTTTTTCCTTCTGGGGTTTCGGCACTATTCAAATGGTGATCAATTTGTCGTTGTATTTCTTCTCGATCAGGTCGACAGGCCCGAACTTCTAATATTTGGGATGCTTCTTCCCAACTTGAGGCAATATCAACATTTTCAAGTCCTATATTTGTTTGACGAGTATAACGAATTATTTTCTCTCTAGTAGCCTTGTTTTCTGATAAGTATAAGACTTTTAAAGCCCTTGCTTGAATCACTAATTGAAAGATTTTGGGATCTTCAGGAAAAACATCCCAAAAAGGGGGTTCTTTTTGTATGTGGACAGGTATAGGTAAGTCTCTGGGTTCTCCTCGTAACTGGGCCCGTTTGGCTTCAATACTGTCCCCTTTCCAGTCTTGATAGGATTGTCGTAATTCCTTCATCCCATCAATACATTGCAAAGAAAAGCCTCCTGTTTCTTGGACAAATACGATGCGATGACGCTCAGGATCTCCTAAAGGTTTAATGGCTGTTTCCTTAATATCGGGAAATTGTTGCAGCAGGGGCAGTAATTTTTGAGCAGCCGGATCGGCAGTATTTCGACCGCCTAAAATGCCCACATTGACATTAGTTGCTGGTGTAAAATTAGCACTAGCTAAAATAGCTTTATTCATCATAATTAACGGCTTCGATTTATAATAGGCAATGCGAATATTATCAACAATTTCTGTCTCATTGTTATGGAGTTTAAATAAGCGATCGCAAGCAGCCATTTCGCTGTATAAATGACTACTTTTAGGAGTTTTATCAACAACGATTTGTTGACTAAAGTTATAGATAATTTCTTCTAAGTCTTCTTGCTGAACATCAGGAATTTGACTAACATCAAAGAGACGCATATATTCGTCAGCCTGACGATTTTTCTTCCACAAAGGACTGGCTTCTTTTAAAATATCATCTGAGAGGGTACTACAGATTTGATCCAGCCCAATCTCAAACCGACTTTTACTACCTTGAACATTAGCTCCCAACTGTTCAATTAAGTCTTGATACAGTTCATTCATCTTATCTCGTTCGTACAATTTAATGCCATTGATGGTTAAAACATCGGCACTTTCTGCTTGATGATCTGCTTGTTTGGCAAAGTCATCTCTTGTCTGTTGTAAACGCTGTTGAAAACGAGTTAAACGCCTTTCTAAAACATCCAAGTGTTCTTTTAAACGATCAATTACGATTAAGGAAGCTGTTCTGGTTTTTCGTTGAATTGTTGCCACTAAACTACCCTGAAGATTCTCTAAGATTCTATCGCAACAAACTTCCATTCTGTCTTTTTTAGTTAAGCCACCTTGAGATTTTATTTGGCTAAATTCTTCTAAGGCTTTTTCGTATTCTTTTTGTCTTTCTGTTTCTTTGATTTCCCAAAGTTGTTCTTTTTGCTGACTAAATCTTTGCCTCACATCATCAAAAATTTGCCTTACCATTGTTATAAAGGTATGGGCAAACTTAGGTCCTAGATTACGATCTTCGATAATACGATAAAGTTCCATTTCTAAGGCTTCTCTTCCTTGAGTAATAATGCGATCGCGGTTATCATAAATCTTTTGAAAATAATCCCCATGTAGTCTTTCGTCAGGACTCAATTCTCGAAAGTGATCTTGTTTATAATTATTAACTTCTTCTCGAATAAACCCATCTAGTTCTTTAATTTTACCCTGTTCTTTAAAGAAGATTTTTAATGAATTTGAAGTACATTGTAAGTAATTTTCTTGATTGATCGTTTGTCTGAGTTGGTTAACCCATTGGGAAACTTCTTCTAGAAAAGATTTATCTTGTGCTGCTCCAATATCTGCTAACAATTCTACATCGCTCAAGCGCATTTTTTTGAGGATGTCATTTTTAATCAATGCCATGGAATCGGCTGGCAGTTTTGCCTGATCATTTAACCACCATTTCACGATATCTTTAGCAAGGCGATGACATAAAGAATTGCGAATCTGAAAAATAGGAATTTCAATGGTGGATAAGCCAAAACTCATAAAGTTTTTGGGATAACCTCTGCCGCTAGGATCGGCTTGCGCCCAAGCTGATTTAATATTATCTCGAATTGATCGCTTATGGGGAGAAAAATCTGAAGTTAAATCTAAGAAAATATTTTGAGCGATCATCTCCCGTATTGCATCAAGTTTAAAGTCACTATCGCCATTTTTTGTTCCTACTAAATAGGTAAAATCAAAGGGGGCGCGGTTGCTACGAACCTCATCGGCTAAGTTTTTACTAAACTGATTATTATATTCTGTTCGATAGTCAGAAAAATAACTGAGTTCCATCATAGCTGCGTAACCATTAGCTAAGACTCGATCCCCTACTTTTATCCCGGCAAAAGCTTGCGGCATGGGAACAATAGCGGTTACTAAAGGGCTACCTTCCGCTTCTAACCATTTTCGGATACAATAGCCAATATCAATGAGCATTCCACTTCCTGTTCCCCCAGAAAGTGAGCCAGTTACAAATACATTGATAGCATTACTACTGACTTTAATACCATAACGATCTAACATGAAATTTTCGCGCCCTTTCACCCTATTAACGGCTGACAAAAATTTATCTCGAACATCGTGATAATTACAAAATAAAGCAAATCTTCCACAAGCTCGTATTTGTCCGGCACCGGCTTCTAAAGAAGTAATATTTTTTTCTAATTCTCTGGGAAACCAACGATCAATCCAGGGATATTGTTCCATACTAGAAACCATATCACTTACTTGTTTCCCACTGACACTAGCCCAATGTTTTTCATGATCTTTAAATTTACTCCCTCCTGCTTCTGGGTTACTAATTTTATAATCTTTATCCGTATCAACCACTAGAAAACTAAGGATAGGAAACGTTTCTAAACTGCCGTAGGTTTCCTCAATTAATCTGCGTATTCTTGATAAAATTTCTGCCCCGGTTCCTCCCACACCTACTAATACAGTAGGAACCATACTTTTTTCTTCAACTGCTACCATTTTTGCCTCCTTAATTGTTACTAATTATTGTACTGTAATGATCATCAAATCCTTTGGGTTCTTTACATAACTAAAATTCCCTTGTTGTTGCTCTTCCAAAAGTAATTTAATTGGTTGTTTTAATTCTGGTATTGCTCGTTTAACTATTGGCCAACTAATCTCTAAATCAATTCTAAAATATTCATAAACTAAAAGATTACCAAAACCTCCTATATCATTCCATTGAATGTTTTTATAACAATATTTCTTCTCTTTTTTATTTAAAAGTTTCTTTTAATAACATAAATAATTTCCTCATAGTTCAATATTTTTACTTTTGTATCAATTCCATTAATCAATGTTTAACACGGGGAAATAAAGGGTAAACCCCCTGCTGCCATTAAACCAACTGTGATAATGGTGCCAATAAAAGCCACACTCAACGCAATTTTTCCTGATGCCTCCATAGACATACTTAAAAGCCCTTGAAATACCCATCGATCTAAAGGTAAAATCAACAACCAAAGAAAAGCAATGAAAGAACATCCTAGCCAAAATCTCACCCATTTCGAGTTATTATTGAATCGTTTAAAAAATTCCTTTAATACGACTTCTTCTAAATAACTTCCCCCCGTATTAGATAGACTAATATTATCAACATAATGCCCCCCAGTTTGACGACTTGCCGATCTTAGATTAGGGACTCCTTCGCCGCCAAAAACCAGAGAATGAATCCTAATATTTTTGCCTATTGCTTGGGTTACGGCTGATTGAGTAATGGTCACTTCTGAATCAGTTACGATTAATAATTCTCGACAATGATTAGTCTGTTCTTGTAACACTTCTGTCGCTTTATTAATAACAATATCGAGATCATCTTGTGGCGGTTCATAACTTAATTGATAAGGTAAATTAGGATCATTTAATTTACGACTTAATTCATCAACCACAACTCCTTGAGATGATTCCATTGTGGATGTTAATTTCGGGGCTTTTCCCCCTCCAATACCGAAGATTTGTACCTTGTTGGGAGTCCTTAATTTACCGTTTTCTTCTAGATAAGCATTAACCGCTTGTACCTCTTGATCCATAATGGTGTTGGCTGCATTAAAGGATTTGGGGTAATAGGTACTACTGCTAATATCTAGGGCGATGGCCACAGCAACTGGAGGCTTGCCTAAATTTAATAACCCAAATAATAAGGCTAGAGCTAAGAACAATCCGGCTAAGATTAATGGAGTATAAAATAAGGGGTTTTCGATAACTTTATGTCGGTACTTTAACACGATACTGACTCCTGATAGGCTGTTAAAAATAAACTAGAGATTACTATGGGAGGGGATCAAATTGATAGTTTGATCCCGAAGGCCCTTGGTTCCCTCTCACTGCTTTAACCAAAGGAACTTCATTAAAAATACTAAAGTCCGTGTTACTGTTTGTAATGACGACTCCCTTAGTGAAGGCTTGGGCAACCATACCCCGATCTGGGTTCTGACTCACGGTTTGCACTAAAGCTTTGGTGGCATCATAAGCGGCGGCTGTTCGCCAATTAACTCGACCTTTCCAGTTTTCTAAGGCTTTTTTGGCAAAGTCATCATCCCCACTGAAACTCCAAGGAACGGCTAAAACAATATCTGCGATCGCATCTCCCCCATCCAGTAAAATATCGGCATCATAAAGTTCATCGCCTCCCATTAACATTAAAGGAGAGCCACTATTTTGATTCGCTTTAGCTATGTCTACCGCTTGAGAAACTTTGTTTTTACTCAAGGCTAAAATCGCAATTTTAGCTCCATTATTTTGCGCCTCTTGAATAGCAGTATTGGCATCAAAATCAGGGGACGTAACATCAAATTGTTGAACCACATTACCATTGAGTGCAGGTAAAGCTTTAATAATTTCTTGTTGTAATTGTTGACTATAACCACTATCACGGTTAGAAAACACAGCAATGGCAGGGGAAGGCTGTTGTCGTGCTGCATATTGGTTTAAGGTTTTGCCCACTGCCTGTAAATATTTAACTAATAACTCATCCTCTTTCTTATCCAGGGGAATGAGTTTGAGGGTTGAATCTTGAAAGCTAGTGGTTAAAGGAGATAAAACTGCCACTCCTGCACTTTCGTACTGTTGGAGGGCGGCTTGACTCCCTGGATCGATGCCATACCCCACAATGCCTAGAATATCAGGAGTGTTGATGATACCTTGGGCAACACCGGGGGCAGCATTCATATCGCTACTGTCAATGATAGCCACTTCTAAAGGTTGCGAGGGGGCAGACTGATTGTATTCTGTTTGATATTGGGCCACTCCTCGCAAGATGGCCTCTGCTGTTCCCGCATCAATCTTGGCGGGGACAGCAACAGCAATGGTTATGGGGTTGCCCGCTTGTTGGACTTGGGAGTTGTTCAGATAAATGCGTCCTTCAGGATCATTGGGGTTTTGCTGGACGGCGTTTTGGTAAGCAGCGATCGCTCCTTCCCAGTTTTCTTGGGCAAATGCTTCGGCCCCTGCTTGCTTATTAGGGGAAGGAGTTAATAAGAGTGTTTGTCCCCGACTCACTGATTTTCCGTTAATGGGAGGTATGGGGGTTGTTGGGGAAGAAATTGGATCTGGGCCTGGAATGGGTGAGTTATGGGGTTTGAGTAACAAGTAGACAGCTAACCCCCCACCGATGAGCAGAACAAACATTGCTATCACAGCCGGTATCAGCCAGGATGTTGAGGAAGTTGTACTCGGTGATGTCCCAATCTGCTGTGTTTTAGACGTTCCGGTTGGTGCGGGTTGTGGGGGTGGAACGGTTTTCCCTGGCTGCATGGCTTCTTTCGGTAAGCCACAGATGGTACAGTCAGGCCCCGTATTATCTTGGGGGTTGTGGGGAAATGCACCGGGATATTGTTTACCGTCTTTGGGAATGCCGTCACAAGTCCATAAACTCATGGGTATTTTGCTCTCCTAATCACCATCTCTAATAGGTATACGATCTGTGTGAGAAAGTTTATGCGTTTTACTCATTATTTTGTCCTAGAGTAAGCTTAACAATTTTTTTTGAGGTTGTCTTTGCCCAAACCTCAAGTTTATCTTAACTGCACTAACTAACTTTCCCGCAAACGTTTTTTTGTGTTTTGAGTTGATGGAATCGACAAACTTCTGAAATATACGGTCCCCACGCTCACCAGAAAAAGAACATAAATAATTATTTGTCCTAAATATAAGTTTTGTCGATAGCCAAAGAGAGCTTTGAGAATTACCCCAGGAAAGGTTTGATCGGGTAAAATATCTGATCCATCCCACACTAAAGACCCTAAAATACAGGAGTCCGCCGGTAAAAAACACCACTGGGCAAAACTGGGATCGAGTTGGGATAAAAGGGTTACCACTAAGTTGAGGTGTTTGAGAACCCCTAAGACTAATCCTCCTACTACTAATAAGAGAAAAATTCCCATGACTTTGAAAAAAAGACGAATATTAATGTTTACTCCCAGTTTAAATAAAAGAAAACCTAAAATGGCTGCGGTTGTTAACCCCATCATCGCTCCAATACTGGGAATTGTCCAACTATTTTGAAACTTAGCAATAATAAACAATACTGTTTCAAACCCTTCCCTTAAAACAGCCACAAAAACTAATAAAAAAATTCCTTTTCCAGCCCCTTCTTCTCTAATTAACGCCGTCTGGATTCCTTGTTCTACTTCTGTTTTTAAGGATTTCCCCTGTTGGGTCATCCAAATTAGCATCCAACTTAACATGGAAATGGCCACTAAGCCGAATAAGGCCGCTAAACATTCTTTAATCACTGGGGTATAAGGAGTTTGATAAGTATTCACTCCTTGGAGAATTCCTCCTAAGAGCAATCCCACCATAATACTGGCAACAACCCCTCCGCCAATACCTTGATAAACCCAACGATTGAGTTGCGTTTGCTCCACTTTTTTTAAACAAGCTAAAACAATCCCAACGACAAGAGACGCTTCAAATCCTTCTCTTAATGTGACCACAAAGGTAGGTAAAACAGCACTTAAATCCATCATTAACAAGAGCTTCTCGATTTACCTATCCAGTTTACAGTTTTTTGATATAACCCTGCAAAGAAACCCAAGTTTTCTGTTTGGGTTTCTCTTAATTTCTTAGCGGAAGTTAGACGTAATCCCTCAGCATTTTCTTCAATTCTAAATTATGCACTTCCTCTTGTCCAATCATTCCTCTGGCGAATTCTTCGATGTAAATACTGGCATTTTCCACCGCTTCTAATAATTGTTTATATAAATCTAATGCTTTCTTTTCATGGTTGAGGCTTTCTGTCAAAATAGCGTGTAAGCTATGCTCATTACTTTCTTCCATCGGGGCAATTTTTAAGCTAGGATGGCCTTCTAGTCCAGTGAGAATTTCTCCGACCTGTTGAGCATGGAGTAAAGATTCACTGGCCTGTTGTTGAAAAAATTGTACAATGGGGATGCGATGGGGCCCTGTCACCATCAAAGAATAATGAGTGTAGCGCACTACACCCGCTAATTCATATTCCATGATAGTGTTAAGAATTTGGTGGGTTTTTTCCTGATCAAGTTCTCTCATTTGTACCTATTGAAGAAGGATATTCTCTTGTTTATTTTGGCTAGTTTAGCTTTAACTTTAGATTATCCTGAATTAAGAGTTTGTTTTGTAAAATAAAGCTTAAGTTTTTCTCTAGATAAATATCTTCAAAATTGACTTATCAGTGATTTACACAGCGAATCCAGTTTGTAAAAATTCAAAAGAAGGTTCATAAGTAGGGGTTTCTTGGATTTTTAATCTAGGTAAATTGGGTTGACTTGTGCGGGGTTCTAAATGAGTTCCAATAACCTTTGTTTCCTTGAAATTAGCATTACTAAATTCTGCATTTTTGAGCAGGGTATTACTTAAGTCTGCCCCTTCTAAATCAGCGTCTTTCAAGTTAGCTCCTTGAAGATTTGCTCCTCTTAAATTAGTGTGACGTAACTTTGCCCCTTGAAGATTTGCCCCTTGAAGATTTGCCCCTTGTAGGTTACTATAACTAAGTCGAGATTCCTGTAAATTTACCTGTTCTAAATCTGTATCACTTAAGTCAACTTCTTTGAGAAAAGCTTTACTTAAATTAGCTCTAAAAAAGGAAGTTTTTTGTAAAATTGTACAACTTAAACGGGCTTCGCACAGATTAGCCCAATTAAAATTAACCCCTGTCAAATTGGCTTCTCTCAGATTGATTTTCCGAAGATTGGCTCCACAACAATTGGCATAAGATAAATCAGCAGCCCGTAAATTGGTATGAGATAAATTAGCCCCACTTAATTTAGCTTTAATTAAGCTAGATTTCACCATAAAAGCCCCACTTAAATTGGCTTTGGTTAGATCGGTTTCAATCAGTTGAGCTTGACTGAGTTTAGCATAGGTTAAATCTGCCCAATTTAAACTCGCTTCACTCAAATTAGATTTAGTTAAAAACCCCCGACTGAGATTGATTCCCATTAAGTTTGAGTTGGTTAAATCCACACAAATCAACATGACTCTTGATAAGTCAGCCCCCGTTAAAGTAAGTTCGGGGAAATCTCGGTGGCCTTGTTCATATCGTCGTAGTAGGTGACTAATATTCATAGTAGGATTAGACACGCTTTAAGGATGATTGTTTAAGCAATGAGAGTAGATGGAATTCTCTTGAAGTTGATCATTAGAAAAATATGATCTTAATCAGATATTCTCCAATCTACCCTTGTCCACTTTCCTGAAAGAACAGGATAAAAGTGTTCGTGTTCATCATTCTACCCTGAAGAAAATGCCATTGGTGTGATTAAAGTCTATTTGTTTAAAAAACTTATTTCTTATTCAATTTTAATTACATTATATTGTAAAGTATTTTATCAAATTCTCAGTATTCCTATATACTTAAGAAAAAATTTTAGTTGTTTAACAGTGATCTTACCGATTGTTTATGCCCTCATAAATCTTTTCTCAGGGTTTTCTCTAACTATCATTATTGACTCAGAATCAACCCTGAGTCATCATTAAAATGAAGGTTAAGAATTAGGGTTATGATTCTGAATGATTCACTAAAGAATAAATTTGACCATCCATGAGAATACGGGTAATACCTTTAGCTTGTAAATAAGAACAAGTTTTGTAAAGAAGACGGCCATCAGGAATTTTAATCACCCGTTGCGATCGATTAGAAAAACGACGGGCAACCCGATGATTATCAAAAATAGGTAAGGTTTTTTGTTGCACCTCATCCACTGGAATTTGGCCAAGATGGGCAAATTCTTTTAAGGGTCGTGCAATTAATTCCGCCGAGCGATCAATCACTAGATAACAGGTTTTCGGGAATGTTGCGGCTGAGAGAGGTAACACTTGAATATCCTGTTGTGTTGATAAAGCGTCATCGTACTCATCCTCATCCTCATCTTCATCCTCATCCTCATTATCCCAATCCTCATCGCTGTCTTCTAAGTCTTCTCCTAACATTTCTCCGAGTGCCACCACATTCACGTCTTCTAACTCTTCTGTTTCCTCATCCTCTTCCTGAGAAACCAGCACAGGAGAAGCTTTTTTCAGGGTAGGTTTTTCTTTAGAGGGGGTGGGTAGGGGTGGGGTATCCTCAGAAGCTTTCACCCCTTCTGAAGGATTTAGAGCGGTTTGAGAAGCAGGAAATAGCTCTTCTTGACGAATTTTCAGAACAGGCGTACTTTCCTCTGAAAATCCTGGATCTGGTGTTGGGGAGTCAACTGGAGCCTTATTGGTTCTCGCGAGACGTTTTTGCTGGATTAACTCCTCATACTCCACATCCGAGAGAGTATTCTTCAAAAAACGGCTAATAGTAGAACTACTGACCCCGTAACGATCAGCTAAGGTAGAGGTGGTTTCTGGGGTTTGACGATAAAGATTAAGAATTTCTTGTTTGTCGTCATTCGTTAATTTCTTGGGACTCATGGGATTATACCTACCTTTTTGGCAGTTCAACTCTACCTTAACACCCCAGACACATCTGCTAAGATTATCCCCAGTAGCTTAGGGGTTAACTTATCTCAACAGATGACTAGGATCTCAGGATTTCTTGCATTGCGTGATCTAGTCTATCGTTAACCGCTAGGTTTCATGCCTTCTTAGTATCAAAAACTTAATGATTATGGCAATGGCAAAGGGTCAACCGGCTTTATTAGTGTTAGCTGACGGAACAATTTTTGAAGGGTTATCCTTCGGCGCGAAAGGAACAACGGTGGGAGAGGTAGTATTTAACACAGGAATGACAGGATATCAAGAAGTTTTGACCGATCCCAGTTATTGTGGTCAGATTGTAACGTTTACCTATCCTGAGTTGGGCAATACCGGGGTTAACCCTGATGATGAAGAATCGGAAAAACCCCAGGTTAAAGGGGTGGTCGCTCGTAACATAACTTATCGTCCCAGTAATTGGCGTTCCACGGAGTCTTTACCTGATTATTTAATCCGTCACAATATTATTGGTATTTATGGCATTGATACCAGGGCTTTAACCCGCAAAATTCGTTCTGTGGGGGCGATGAATGGCATTATCTCCACAGAAATCTTGGATACAACCGAATTATTGCGTCAAGTTCAATCAGTACCTTCTATGGCGGGCCTAAATTTGGTTAAGGAGGTCACTACCAAGGAAATTTATGAATGGTCAACCCCTACAGACAGTCATTGGGCTTTTAATATTAACGAAGGTGAGACTTCTCAAGACGGTTTAACGGTAGTAGCCATTGATTTTGGGGTCAAGCGCAACATTTTACGACGGTTAGCTAGTTATGGTTGCAAAATTATTGTGGTTCCTGCTGATACCCCTGCTGAAGAGATTTTAAAGTACAATCCTGATGGTATTTTCCTTTCTAACGGTCCGGGAGACCCTTCGGCGGTAACGGAAGGGGTGAGTACGGTTAAAGCTTTAATTGAAGAAGGAAAACCTACTTTTGGCATTTGTATGGGACACCAAATTTTAGGGTTATCTTTGGGAGCCGAAACCTTTAAGTTAAAGTTTGGTCACCGTGGTTTAAATCAACCTTGTGGACTAAAACAAAAGGTGGAAATTACCAGTCAAAATCATGGTTTTGCGGTAACGGAAAAATCCTTAGATGCAGAGGTAGAAATTACCCATCTAAATTTGAACGATCGCACGGTGGCTGGTTTATCCCATAAAACCTTACCTTTCTTCTCTGTACAATACCATCCCGAAGCTAGTCCGGGTCCCCATGATGCAGACTATTTATTTGAGAAGTTTGTTAATTTGATGAAAGAAAATAAGGGAAAATAATAGAGAATTAATAATGGATAATGGAAAAATAATTATCCATTATCCATTAAAAAACGACGATTAAAATTTACAGCAGTTTTAACTTGCATAGATTAAAGATTAAATATCAACACTCCCCGCACTTCCCACACTTACTTAAAAACTGCCATTAAAAGGTGAAAAATGAATAATACGGATAATCAAGCACAATTACGAGTGCTAGGACTACCGGCTCAACAAGGAAGATGGTTATTAATTCCTCTAGGGATGACTATCCTACTCTGTTTGGGGACGGTGTATTCTTGGAGTATTTTTAGAACCCCCTTGGAGATAGACTTAGAAATTGGCGCAACTGAAAGTCTGTTACCCTACACAATAGCCCTCCTTTTTTATGCCTTATTAATGCCGATCGCAGGATTTTTTATACCTCGCCTTGGGACTCGCTTAATGACGGTTCTTGGGGGCATTATCGTGGGCTTAGGCTATATTCTCTCTAGTTTTGCTAGTAATATAGTGATCATGATTTTAACCTACGGTGCGATCGCTGGTACAGGTGTGGGTATTGCTTATGGTGTACCGATGGCCGTTATTGCTCGCTGGTTTCCTGATCGAAAAGGGTTAGCCGTTGGCTTAACAATTATCGGATTTGGGCTTTCTCCACTGATTACTGCCCCTTTAGCCAATTTTTTAATCGAAACCTATACTGTTAGACCGACATTACGCATTTTAGGCATTATTTTAACGGTGGTTATTGTTATTATGGCCATACCGATGGAATTTCCCCCCAACCATTGGCAACCTTTAGCAACCACGAGAAACACAGAGAGGGCAATTAATCAGATATATCCTAGCAGTTTATGGAAAAGTCAGTCATTTTATGGCTTATGGATTTGTTATGTCATTGGGACTTTAATTGGCTTAACTGCTATCGGTATTTCTAGTCCTGTGGGGGAAGAAATGATTAAGATAAAACCCAGTGTTGCCGCCAGTAGTGTTTCCCTGTTTGCCCTATTTAATGGGATTAGTCGCCCTCTCTTTGGTTGGTTGAGCGATCGCTTTAAACCCCACTATGTTGCCATCGGTGCTTACACTTTAGCCCTTATTGGTTGTATTTTGATGATTAATGCACAGGTCGGACAAGTTAGCACCTATTTAATCGCGTTTTGTCTCTTTTGGTTTTGTTTAGGGGGTTGGTTAGCCATTGCACCCACCACTACCCTCCGCTTTTTTAATCCTGATCAATATGCTCAAAACTATGGGATCGTATTTACGGCCTATGGAGTTGGTGCTTTAGTGGGTACGGTATTCACGGGACAAATACGCGATCGCTTTGGCTCTTATAGTATTGTCTTTTATTTTATGGCTTTACTCGCTATTATTGGCATTGTAGTGGCTAGTTTACTGTTAAAACGGCGAAAATAGCCCCTATCTTATCTCGAATTTGGGTTAATAACTTAGAGAAAAGTAATCAAGAGCAAACATACAGCAACTTCATAAAATATCGAAGAACGAAAAATGCAAAGTCCTGGTAATTTTTTCATTTTTTTGCTTTAATTTGGGTCAATAAAAAACTGATGTTTGAGAATAAAAAGAGGAGGGTGATCTTTATATCACCAACACTGAATCCTCCCTCAAAACAATGACCCCTCACACCTAAAACTGTTTCAGAAAACGCTTTGCAAAAACAGAGTGTAGATGTCGGACAAAGGCAATCGGTAGATGTTTATGTGTGACTGCGTTTTGCCTTTAATCTCAGTTTAGCTGGTTAACCATAATACTTCAGTCCCATAAAAAAGAGAATTTTCCTAATTAATTCATAGAAACTTGTGTTAATAAAGTGGAAAATTGGGTAAATAAAGGGAACTTTTAATATTTATAGTAGTTTCAGTTATGATGTTTAATTTATAATATAGCAGTCAGGAATGATTCATGAGATATCTTTTTATGACCTGTTTTCTGT
>JBFRWG010000066.1:0-19253 GCA_051439445.1 Crocosphaera sp. | reverse complement strand
CTTCTGCACTGCCACTGACTACTTCCAACATTGCGGTGATTGAACTATCAGTATTACCTGAACGAGTAACAGTAACTTCTAAGGGATTCATGATGGAATCTTCTTGTTCCATTGTTACATACTTACTTGAGGCAAATTCTAGATAAGTGGTTTCTTTATCGAGAATATCAATGGTTGTGCTGGCATTTTCTCCTAAAGTAATTTCAGGATTATAAGGGTCATCTATTAACTTCAATTCAAAGCTTTCTGTTCCTTCTAAAAAACCATCATTAGGAACTTCAATTAAGATGGTTTTTTCTGTTTCTCCATCCATGAAATCGACGAAAATATTGGGAATAGAGAAGTCATTCCACTCTTCTGCACTGCCACTTACCACTTCCAACATTGCGCTGGTGTAACCATTAGTATTACCTGAACGAGTAACAGTAACTTCTAATGGATTTATGAAGGGATCTTCTTGTTCCATTATTACATAATTACTTGAGGCAAATTCTACATAAGTGGTTTCATTATCAAATATGGAGACAGTTGTAGTATCTTGTTGTCCTAAAATAGCAGGGTCACCAATTAATTTTAATTCAATTTTTTCTGTTCCTTCTAACTCAAAATCATCGTAAATATCAATATAAACTTTTTTCTCAGTTTGTCCTGTTTCAAAATCTATAGACTGAAGAAACATTCCATCGAAATCAATCCCCTCTTGCGCAGTTGTTTTTCCACGACGTAAATGAAGTTCTACACTATTAAAATTCTCAATATTTTGCGAACGAGTAACAGTAACTTCTATTTGGTTAGGAAAGGGTTGATCTTTTTCGATTCCTGAATAGTTAGCTGAGGAAAATTCGATGTAACTCTGGTTATTGTTCATAGTGAAAGAAAATCTATTTTTTGAATAACAATTGAAAATTATAAATTCAAAAAGTGAGTTAATATACATACAGTTTATGTTGAGCCTTTCAAAGATCATCAATAAAAATTTAAGATAAAATTCTCATGAGATCACTAGGCCTTTATGTCCAGAATAACTTTGTTTTTAAACAAAAAAAATCGTAAATTTACTGAAAAATAAAGACAAAAAAAATACCCAAAAAATACTAATTGATAAACTCGTATTTCTCATAGGGTTTTTAACATGAATCAAGCCAAACCTTAACCGAATGTTAACGAAGTCAAAAACGTTTCGCTTTAAAAAGTCAGGTTTTAGGCCCTATTATCTCGATAAATAACCATTAATTCCATATCCTGATTAGCTATAGTACTACGCATTATGATTAGGACATTGAGAGAATCATGAAACCTTGTCAGGTGGTCAGTGCATCGGCCTAAAATAATGTCCTACCTAATTTTTGTAGTGCTATATCTTATGCTAAATCTGTAATAACCTGTCATAACTTATTTAGAAAATAGGAGTTTTCGCACTCCCGTATTTCGTTATAATTGAATTAAATATCAGCTAAAGTTTGACGGTTACGCCACCAAGCGAGTAGGGTACTAGCAATAAAGATACTAGAATAGGAACCTGCGAGAAAGCCTAAAATTAAAGCTAGAGCAAAATATTTAAGGGTTTCACCCCCAAATAAAAAGATACCCACAAGCGGTAATAAAGTGGTTAAAGTGGTATTAATAGAACGAGTTAAGGTTTGATTTACAGAATTTTCTACAATATCATTAATGGAAAGTTCCTCAGCATATTTATCAGTATTTTCTCGGATGCGATCGTAAATTACCACAGTATCATTAACAGAAAAGCCGATAATTGTTAGTAAAGCCACTAAAAATAAACTATTAACTTCCACACCAGCTACTAACCCTAAAACAGCGAAAACACCGGCCGTTATTAACACATCATGAAGTAAAGCTAAGATGGCAAAAAAGGCATAATCAAACTTAAAACGCACACTTAAATAAACAATAATTAGGAAGAAAGACACTAATAAGGCTAAAATTCCCGACTCAAATAATTCTTTACCAATGGTTGGACCTACCGTATCTATTTGAATGGTTTCAGGGTCAAATTGTCCAATTTTCTCATTTAATGCTTGTTGTAATTGAGTTCTTTCATCTACGTTAAGGGTTTGAGTACGAATAGAAAGGGTTGTGTCTTCTAAAATTTGAATACTACTATTCCCTAAGTCTCGTTGATTGAGAATTTCTCTAACTTCTCCCGTATCTATAGGTTTGTCGCAGTTTCCTTCAACACCACAGACTAATTGTAATTGTAATCGAGTGCCACCAATAAAATCTAAACTAGGGCGTAAAGGTGCTTTGAAAGTAGTATAAGAAATTATCATGGCAATGATTCCACCGACAATAATCAAAGCAGAAATTGACCACCATAACCGTTCCCATTTAATAATATGTAATCGCATTGTTTTGATTGGAATAGATCAATAGTTAAACAAGAGTGAACTCAACCCTAAGATTTTGTGGCTGTGGGTAAATTAGGACAAAAGAGTTCTGGTTTTTTACGAACTGCCGGCAGTCCTAAGACGGTGAATAATAGTAAGGTACGGCTGCAAGTTAAAGCGGTAAACATACTGACTAATACCCCGATCGCTAAAGTCAAAGCAAACCCTTTTACCAACCCGGAACCCAAGCCAAATAAAGCACCACAGGCGATCAAAGTGGTAACATTACTATCTAAAATACTCGAAAAAGCTCGATAGAATCCCGACTCCACACCACTATAGAGGGTTTTACCACTCCGTAACTCTTCACGGGTACGCTCAAAAATCAAGACATTGGCATCCACTGCCATGCCAATACTGAGAATAAACCCGGCAATACCAGGAAGCGTCAGCGTGACCCCAATCAAAGAATAACAAGCCAAAGTCAACAGTGTATAGACTCCCAAAGCCAAGTCAGCTAAGATGCCAGGAAGACGATAATAAACCGCCATAAAGATCAACACCAACAGCAAACCAGCCACCGCTGCGTAGATACTGCGGCGAATACTTGCTTGTCCTAAAGTTGCCCCAACGGTACGATTTTCCACCACTTCCACAGGGAAAGGTAACGATCCACCCCTTAACTGTACCGCCAGTTCATTAGCTGTTTCTGCGGTAAAATTGCCTGTAATCACGGCACTGCCCCCGGTGATACCTGTGGTGGCAAACTCAGCCCCCACACTGGGCGCACTAATTAAAACATCATCTAAAAAGATTCCCAGGGTACGACCCGTTCCTGCGACATTTTTAGTCAATTCAGCAAACTTTTGACCCCCTTCATTATCAAAATCAATAATCACTTGCCATTGCGTCCCTTGACTTGGACCATAACGAGCATTTTTGAGATTTTTACCAGATAACCCCACGGAGTCAAAGAGGTCTAATAAAGCTTTATTGGAGATTTCTAGGGACTCCGTTAACTCAGTAATGCTTTGAGCCGTTTCTGGGGTTACTTCCCTTTGTCTGAGGAGGTTAAGTTCTACTTGTTTTTGTTCTCTAAGAGGGAATTCAACTCGTAGTTGTCCTTCCGTTCCCTGTCGTTGTTGTCGGAACTCTAACTGGGCCGTTCCCCCTAACACCCGTTCCGCTTGTTCGGGATCGGTGACTCCTGGCAACTGCACCACAATTTTATCTTGTCCAAGGGTTTGAACAATGGGTTCAGCCACACCTAGGCCGTCTACTCGGTTTTGCAGGACAGTTTTGGCTGCATTTAAGTCATCTTGGGAGATATTTTTGACTTCTTCAGTCGGTTTGAGTTGAATGGTTAACTGCGCTCCCCCTTTCAAGTCTAGACCCAATTGTAGGGGAATAGCATTGAGAAGGGCGATCGCACCAATAGCCAGGGCAATAATAAAACCGATCAACAAGCGTTGTTGTTTCATGCTGGTGTCTTGATAAGGGTTTGGAGGTGGTTAAATATGCAGTGTCATTAATTTTTCCACTGCTTCAGCAATAGTGGGGGGTTGAACAATGGTTAAGGTTTCTAACATTCCATTGTAAGGGGTCGGAATGTCTTGGGAGGATAAGCGAACCACCGGGGCATCTAATTCATCAAAAAAGTTATCATTAATCAAGGCAATTAATTCGGCTGCGATCCCGCCGGTTTTCATACATTCTTCAACGATGATCACCCGATGGGTTTTGCGAATGGAGTCCCCAATGGTTTGTAAGTCAAAGGGTTTGAGGGAAATTAAATCAATAATTTCTGGGTCGTAACCTTGGGCTTCGATTTGTTTTAGAGCCTGTAAACAATGATGACGCATTCTCGAATAGGTCAGAATAGTGACATCATTTCCCTTGCGAACGATTTCGGCTTTATCGAGGGGAACAATATACTCATTCTCTGGGAGGGTTTCCTTTAAGTTGTAGAGTAAGACGTGTTCAAAGAAAAGAACAGGGTTTTCGTCTCGAATGGCTGCTTTGAGGAGTCCTTTGGCATTATAAGGGGTGGAACAGGCCACAATTTTTAGCCCTGGGACCGCATGAAAATAAGCTTCTAACCTTTGAGAATGTTCGGCACCTAACTGTCTTCCCACTCCTCCAGGTCCACGAATGACCATGGGAATTTTAAAGTTTCCTCCGGAGGTATAGCGTAACATACCGGCATTGTTGGCAATTTGGTTAAAGGCTAAGAGTAAGAAACCCATATTCATGCCTTCAATGATGGGCCGTAACCCCGTCATCGCTGCTCCTACCGCCATACCGGTGAAGCTGTTTTCTGCGATGGGGGTATCTAGAACCCGTAGGTCTCCATATTTTTTGCAAAGGTCTTTGGTTACTTTGTAGGAACCACCATAATGGCCCACATCTTCCCCTAAGACAAATACTGTGTCGTCTCGTCCCATTTCTTCATCAACGGCCTGACGTAGTGCATTAAATAATAAAGTTTCTGCCATATATTTATACTAATTCCTGCCTTTGTTATCCTATCATTACAATCCTCTATTTTATCGTTTTCAGAGGCCGATGAGTATGGCCCCCCAGCAACTGGTTATTGCTCGATGTTATCTTTGAGATAATCTCATATCATTTAAACAGGGCAATTTTGTTTAGGAAAATTTGTTTATCACGTTCTCAAAAAGCTTTAATTTTGTCTCTATAATCAATCAATAGGTTTAGAAAACTGCTCTATGTTCCAACGAATACGCACAAAACTATATCAATGGCGAAAGTTGTTGCTGACTCCTCCAACTGTGGCGGGTTTAGTTGTTGTTACCAGTTTAACAGGGATTTTACAACCCTTAGAATTATTACTTTTTGATCAATTTTTTCGTTGGCGATCTCCAGAAGAAATTGATCCCAGAATTATTATTGTTACTGTTGATGAATCTGATATTGCGACTTTAAAACAATGGCCGCTTTCTGATAGTCTATTAGCTCAAGTCATTTCAAATATTAAGTCAGAAAATCCTAGAGTGATTGGTTTAAATATTTTTCGTGATTTTCCCATTGCTCCGGGAGAAGAACAACTCAATCAGCTTTTTGCAACAACCCCTAATTTAATTGGAATCCAAAAATTGATTGGCGAGCAAGTTCAACCTCCAGCTAAGTTATCTGAGTTGGAACAAGTTGGGTTTTCTGATTTAGTTTTAGATAATGATGGCAAAATTAGAAGAGATTTAGTCAGTATTACTTCTGATGATCAAAAACAGCAATTAAGTTTTAGTATGACCTTAGCTTTAACTTACTTGGAAAAAGAAGGGATTACACCTCAATTAGGTGATGCTTCTAAAGGGGAGATAATTATCGGAAAAGCTCATCTATTACCTTTGGCAGAAAATAGTGGGAATTATGTTAATCTCGACAATGGAGGTTATCAAATTTTACTCAATTATCGGGGGGACAGAAATGCCTTTACCACTGTTTCTATTTTAGATGTTCTCAATCAAAACTATCCAGAAAATTTCTTTAAGGATCGCCTAGTTTTAATTGGAGTCGTAGCTGACAGTATTTATCCTTATTTACTCACTCCTTTTGCTCATTCTCAACGCCTTTCAGGAACCATTATCCAAGCGAATACAACCAGTCAAATATTAAGTGCGGCTTTAGATGATCGTCCCTTATTTAAGGTTTGGTCAGATCCCTTAGAATGGTTATGGATTTTAACATGGACAATGGTAGCAATGGGGATGACTCGTTATGTATTAAGCAAAAATATTTTTCCATATAATACTTTAATTAAATATGGATTATTTTTAATTAGTAATGGTTGTTTAGCATTCTGGGTAGTTTACAGTAGTTATTCACTGTTTTTACAAGGGCTGTGGGTGCCAACGGTAACCCCTTTAATTGCTACATTTGTTATTTCAATTCTCATTATTATTGAGCAGTGGAAATATTTAGCAATGTTTGATCGTTTAACACAAATTCCCAACCGTCTCTATTTTGACAATATACTAGAACAAACTTGGTTATTAAATCATTTATATCGTGGACAAATCGCCTTGATTTTATGCGATATTGATCATTTTAAACAGTATAATGATACCTACGGCCATCCCCAAGGCGATCGCTGTTTATATCAAGTTGCTCAACGTCTACATATGGCAGTGCGTCGTACTGATTTTGTCGCCCGTTATGGTGGGGAAGAATTTGCTGTTATTTTACCCAATACAGATCAAGAAGAAGCAAGCAACGTTGCTCAGAGAATGTTAGAAGAAGTGAGAAAGTTACAGATTGAACATCAAGGCTCTTTAGTTAGCAATTATGTTACCCTTAGTTGTGGTGTTGCCAGTTTATGTATCTCCAGTCAAGCATCTACTCAGACATTAATTGAACAAGCGGATAAGGCACTTTATCGGGCTAAAGAACTGGGTAGAAATTGCATAGTAGTACAGGAATGTTCTTTATTGGAAGCTTAAAGCTTTTTTCCCAATTAATGAAAAATATTAAAGTAGTTAACTTGGTTATGTCCGACTCCTTATAAATGACTGATCATGGAAACATTGGGTCTTCCTAAAACTTCTTTATAAACTTGTTCTACCTGAGAAATATTATTAGTTAAAGAATATTTCTCCAACACTCTTTGTCTGGCTTTTTGTCCTAGTAGTTGAGTAATTTCGTTATGATCTCGAAACAAAGGTAACAAGGTTTTTAACTGTGTGGTAACCCCCTGAGTATTCAAGACGACACCCGCTCCCTCTTCTAAAACTTCACCGTCGGCCCCTGCATCGGTAGCAATGCAAGCGACACCACAGGCCATCGCTTCTAATAAGGAGAGGGACAACCCTTCCACCAAAGAAGGCAAAATAAAGACATCGGCGGCCCGCAAAATATCAATACGTTTTTGTTCATCAGCTACAAACCCTAACCAATGAATCCCATATTCACGACCATAAAAGGGTTCTAAGGAGGGTTTAAGGGGTCCATCACCCACAATTAACAATTTGCTTTGCCCCCCCATCTCAACCTGTTTCCATGCCTTTAACAAGGCTTCTACGTTCTTCTCTGTGGCAATACGTCCCACATAGACAAACAAGCGTTTTGCTTTGATCTGAGACTTGAGATAGGAGACACCAGGAGAATATTTAATGGGATCAACTCCATTGGGAATAATTGCCAGCTTATCTTTGTGAACCCCCAATTTCATCAACAATTCTTGTTGTAGCCTAGAAAAAATAATGACTTTATCGTAATGGGCTAAAAATGGCGCATAAAGCTGATAGGTTAAAAATTGGGTACTAGACTTCAAATTGCGTAATTTACTGTCAAAAGGGGGATGAAACGTCGCTATGAGAGGTAAATTTAACGCCTGACAGATTTCAGGAAGTCGAAAGTCAAGGGGCGATAAAGTCAGGGAGGCATGAACCAGATCCGGTTTGAGTTTAGCTAAAGCATCCATCAAAATCTTACTGGATTTCGGGGTAGGGATGGTATAAATTTGAGACTTATAGAGAAAGGGTAAGACAACCTCCTGACAGTCCCGCCAATGAGTCGAGTCGCTTTCTTCTTGCGAAAAATGAAGAAAACTAACCTGATAACCTCGGTCTAGAAGGGCGTTTGTGATTTCCCGACCGTATGTTACATTTCCACAGAAAGGGGATTTTTTCCCAAGCCAAGCGATGTCCATTCAAATATAAAGGCAGATAGTTATCACGAACTGATAAAAGAGGATTTTTTGTAATTGTATGGATTATAAGCATAAGCTACCCAGAACTACAAGGGGAAAGTTTGGGTAGCTTGGATAGTCTGAGCAGATAATTATCAGTTTGAGAGGGTTTTTACTCCACAATTTTGTCCCGTTTATACGCCTAAATAGTGACAAAGCTGAGTCAATCAGAATGTAGAATGTAGAATGTAGAATGTAGAATTACCTCCACTTCAAATTAGAGGCTTGAAACAACGAAAATTCTTCTTCTCTTGGTCGAGGGATGGCGAGGTTTCCTCGCCATCCCTCGACCGCTTTTCATACCCTTGAAAGAGGAGGCTTGGAACCCTTTTTTTCGGTCAACGGGATAACTATCAAAATGACAAGACCATGCTAATAATTGTTTGTAATGGTAAAAAGGAGAAAAGATCACAAGATTTTGGTACACTTCAGAGTTAGATAATGGCAAACCACAACTTAACAAAATAATAATCATCGATAAGATTAGAAAAGCATCTATACTTTTAGGATTGAGTAAGTAACCTATTGCTATACTCAAAATAGCAAAGGGGATAATTCCTAAAACTAAATTGTTCTTCAATTCCTTCGACGGTTAGGATAAATAACTACACCTTGCCAATGATTGTTTAATTCACTTTGGTGAAGATAGAGAAAAATATCACTAAAAAAACGAGAATAAAACTGCTCATCTTTTTAGAATTGAACTTCAACAAAATCAATTGGCTGACTTTCATGATCGCGGAGAAATACTCCATCTAAACGGAAATCCAGTTGTTTAACTTCTACCGAGGAAAATTGATAATGATTAACCGTATTTTGGGGAAGATTTAGTAAATCAAAAAACCGAGTAAAGATTTGAAACAGTTGATAAAAAATACTATCATTTTTCACATATTTAGGAGATAACTGTCTTATTCAAATCACAACTTATCTTAAGGAGATAAACGATCAATTTCCCAAGTTTTTTCATCTGTTAAGGTATAGGAAAAGCGATCATGTAAACGGTTTGGTCTTCCTTGCCAAAACTCAAATTGTCTCGGTTTGACTCGATATCCCCCCCAAAAAGAAGGCAAAGGAATCTCTCCATGTTGAAACTTATATTTTAATTCTTCAAACTTCATTTCTAATAGTTTTCTTGAAGAAATAACCGAACTTTGTGCCGAACACCAAGCCCCTAATTGACTTCCTCTAGGACGACTGGTAAAGTAATTTAAAGACTCGGCTGTAGAAATTTTGGCAGCAGTTCCTTGGATTTTGATTTGACGTTCTAAAGGAAGCCACAAAAATAATAAAGCTACGTGAGGATTTTCCTCAATTTGCTGGGCTTTTCTACTTTCATAGTTGGTAAAAAAGACAAATCCTTTCTCATCAAAATACTTTAAAAGAACGGTTCTTATGGAGGGTTCTCCTTTAGCTGAAGCAGTCGCTAAACTCATTGCATTGGGTTCTGATAACTCTGCTTCTGTTGCTTGTTGAAACCACTTTTCAAACTGTTTAAAGGGATCGCTGTTTAGATCCTTTTTCGTTAAACCATTACGGGTATATTCTTCTCTTAAGGTACTGAGATCCATTGTTAGTTTGATTTTTGGGTAAAGATTTGTTACAAATTTATTATAAACAAAAAATCATGTAGTTGGGCCATGGCACAATTTTCTTAATTCCTTACTATTATCTCGGGTTTCTATTAAGGAATGAGGTACACTTTTTAAAACGGGTTGTTCCCTGTTCCCCTTTCACTAAAAGAGGAGACTTTGTCCCTTGTAAGTGGGGAAATGGCTCAAGATATTTACTAAACCTCTAAATTAAATTTTCAACTAATAACTTAATTTCAGGAAAAGCTAAAGGAGAAATTTCTCCTTTCATATAAATTTCCTCTTTTTGATAATCGGTGTTTACTACTTTTCTAAATCTTCTTAACTGTTTTTTATCAATTTCAATTACCCAATATTCCTGAATTCCTGCGTTAGCATAAACTAAACGTTTTTCTTCTAAATCTTTGGTTAAAGTTGTATCAGAAATTTCGATTAACCAATAAATATCTTCTGAATAAGGATGATGATTATCATATAAAGAAACAGGTAATCTAACAATGGCAATATCTGGTTCCGGTTCAGAATTTGAAAGAGTTACCGGATGAGCTTCATAAACCTTAGCAATACCTTTTAGTTTATCTCGTAAATATTCAGCAACTGTATCACATTGTTTTCTGTGTAATGGGCCTTCTGGTGACATTTCAACAATATTTCCTTCTAATAATTCAACAGAACGTTGCTTAAGAATTCCTGTTTCAATCATTTTATGATAATCTTCTACTGACCATTTAGCAATTGTAATCATAATAATTTTTCAAACTCTACAAAAGTTTAGAGGTTTCCCGTACTTATGATGATAATAAAATCTTACCTGATCGTATCGTAAGGTGAGTGATATATAGGGTTAAGGTGGGTTGAATTAATCTAACCTAACTTCTGAAAATAATCTACCACAGCTTTAGCAATAACTTCTGCTCCATTTTTCGGTAAAGTTTTGCCAATTTTAGGAGGGTTAGGAGACTGTTTTAAAAAGTCCCAATTTCCTTGATAAAATCGTTCTGTCTCAATAATTTGGTGATCGGCATAATTTTTAATCCCTTCTAATAAAAAAGGAGTCTCAGCAAAATCATTTCTCACTAAAGAAATAATGGGAATATCTAAGCGCATGGTTTCAGAAAAGGTGCTAAATCCAGGTTTAGAAATAACCCGCCCACACAAGGGCATAAAATCAAAAGGACGATAGAAAGAGTCCCTAATTTTAATAATATTTTGTAAGTCGGGGGCATGAGGATCAAACGTAATAAATTGCCAGTCAGAAAATTGGTCTAAATTGTGATAAGGAATTTGTTGTAACCCTAATCCACCAAAGGTTAATAAGATGGTTTTTTCTTGGGTCGAAGTAATGTTAAATTTCTCTTTGAGTTCATCAATAGTATAACGAGGCGTTCCCCCGGTTAACCCCACATCAGTAACATTTTTAAATGTTTTCATAGGTTCAGCCATGGGAAGACGAAACAGGCGATCGCATTGTTGATAACAGTCTTTGATCCAGGCTACAATATCATCCCATTCTTGACCCCAAGCTTCATAAATTAAGTCCCAACCAAAATTACTCATCATCCAACAAGGAACGCCAGCTAATTTAGCAATGGGGGCCATAAGTGGGGGAATATCTGCTAAAATAAGGCCAACTTTATTGGTTTTAATAAAGTTAATTTCAGCAGCCATTAACCCTTGACGTTTTTGATAAATTTCCTGCATTTTTTCTAGGGTTGCTGGTTTATCCATAGTAAAACTATCTGATTGAATGACCCCCACATCAAACCCTAGAGGACGATAAATAAAATCCCCTGAAATGTACGATTCTAATAACCAGCGAGGTGCAGTGGTTACCATAATTAATAAACTCTCAGGATGCAGTTTTTGAATAGCATCTGCTACGGTTGCAATGCGAACCGCATGACCAAAACCATGACCCGTAGCTGCTAAATAAATAATGGGTCTATTATCGTTTCTTGTTGGAGTCATTTGTCTAATTTTCCAATTTTATCCACCCCTCAATATAAACAGTTAAGTCTGTTTTGAGAAGGAATCACCGCCCTTTAGGTTAGCGGAGGGCGGTGAGGATGTCAATGAGAATTTAGAATTACCGATCCCTGAAGTTGAAGGTTTAAAACAAGGAAGATTTTTATTCTCTTGAAAGGTGAGAACTGAAAGCCTTTTTTCAGTCAATTTAATGGCAATCTATAACTATAGTTTTAAAAACCCTTAGAGTTAACTAACGAAAATAGCTTCACCAAACCAGTAATCTTTTAGTTCACTGAAGGGTTTAAATTCTACTCCATGAAGAGGATTGCCTAGAATTAATTGTTGGTTTTTAGTATCAATTTCCATTAAAACAACTGCATGAGGAAACTGTTGACTTAACCACCGTTGTTTAACGTGAAGTAAAGCCATTTGATTGCGTTTTAATAATTCTTCTAATGTTAAATCATGATGATACTCTGGATTTAATCCTAACTCTTTCATTGCAGCAATTTCTGCTAATGTATTAGTCCCTAATCTATTAGTTTTTGTTAGTTTAACGACTTCTTTTTCATTGATGTTTGGATGTTTTCCTGTTAGTCTTGCTAAGGTGGCAATACTTGCCGGCGCACAGGTTACTGTGGTTGATTGTATAACAACACCATCAACTACTCTAAATTTTCCCACATCATTAACAATAGGAGAAAACCAATAAAATAATAAGGAAAGACATAAACTAATTATCCCTAGTCCAAGTAATAGCTGAATTCTTCGTTGAATTGATGACCACCCTGATAATTCTAACAATAATAATAGACCAAAAATAAAAAATCCCAATCCTAACAAAACATTATCGAAAAATGCTTGTAAATACAGAGAAAGCATATGAGGAAAAATTTGAGGCAGATGATAAGCTATATTAGAACGATCAATTACAATCAACAATGCTAAAATACCGGCTAAACTAATAAAAATAACTCTAGCGGTTTTTTGGTGTTTTTCTAAAGCATTTTCTGCGGTGATCCCTTTGTTAGATAAATCATTACCAAAATATCCACCTAAACCAAAACCAATGACACTCGGTACAATTAATTCAATCATAATAATTTCTCTAAACTATTTAACTAACTAATTAACAAAAATAACTTCACCAAACCAATAATCTTTAATCCTTTTAAACTCTTTTGTTTGAATTCCAGATAAAGGATTGCCTAAAATAAGTTCTTGATTTTTTTGGTCAATTTTTAATAAAGCAACTGAATGAGCAAATTGTCTACTTATTCCTCCTTTTCTAACGTGAAGCAAAGCAATTTGATTCCGTTTTAATAATTGTTCTAAGCTAAAATTAGAATGATATTCTGGATTGAGTCCTAGTTTTTTCATGGCTGAAATTTCAGCTAAAGTATTCGTCCCTAAACGATTAGTCTTAGTTAATTTTGCTACTTCTTTCTCCGTGGCTACAATAACAGCAAAAATAATTCTAGCCATGTTTTGATGTTTATCTAGTGCATTGTCTGCAGTAATTCCTCTTTTAGCTAAGTCATTACCTAAAAATCCACCCATACCTAAACCAACAGCACTAGGTACAATTAATTCAATCATATTGTTCATTTCCCTATTTATCTCCAAAGTATCTAGAATGTAAGGAAGATGTCAGGGGTAAAATTACCGAAAATTTAAACCTCGTCCTGAAGAACGAGGTTTTATGAACTCAAATATTACAAGAATTAACGCCAGAAGATTGACCTATTTAACTCCTAATAATTCTACATCAAACACTAAAGTCGCATTAGGAGGAATAACACCACCGGCACCTCTTGCACCATAACCCAAGTCAGGAGGAATAATTAATTTGCGTTGACCTCCTACTTTCATAGAAGCAACTCCTTCATCCCATCCTTTGATTACTTGTCCCACACCAATTTTAAAAGAAAAGGGTTGGTTGCGATCGCGCGAACTGTCGAACTTCTTGCCATTTTCTAGAGTTCCAGTGTAGTGTACTGTAACCATCTGTCCTTTTTGAGGACTCTCTCCATTTCCTTCTGTAATATCGATGTATTCTAGTCCAGACTCGGTTTTAATCAGATTTTCTTGGTCCATTTCAGTGCTTTCCTTATTGTTATTCAAGGCCATTAATGTATCTTGAGTGATTTTGGGAGTATTTTCTGAGGCGATCGCCGTTTGTTCGTCCGAGTTACCAAAGATAAAACTCAATAGTAACAATAAACCAAAAGCAGCAATCACCCCGAAACTAATGAAAATTTCGCGCATGGATCGGTTTTTCCCTCTACTAACTGTCTTTAACGCCATAATTTGTTTTCTAAGTCTCTAAGTTGTCGTTCCAGGCGATCGATTCTTCCACGTAACTCATCAACTTCGGTTTGACGGGGAACCCCTAAGTCTTGCAACATATTACGCAGTTGACGTTCCATGTTGTTTTCAAAGTTACCTTGTCCTGTTTTGATCTGGTCCATGATATCATCAACGAAACCTTGTGCCTGATCTGGGTTAATTTTACCTTCTTGGACCCATTCTTCGCTGACTTCTTTTAATTTTTCCGCAGCTAGTGAGGTTGTACCAATTCCCATGAGAACTAGCTGTTTAATCCAGTCATTATCGTTGTTTTTTTTATCTTCAGCCATAATAGTGACTTTTGGGGTGATTTTCTCTTCTTTTTTAATTTAGCAAATAGAGGAAATAACTACTAAGCTTTTAATTTCTGTCAAGATTTACAGACATCTATTAACAATAACCATAAATCTTAATGTTTTCTTTCCCCATAGCACTTTTTGACACACAAAATTGAGTATAGTATACTCGCAAAAAAATGATCAAAAATGTGTTATCTTGAAAATTTAAAATAGATTGGGTATAGTCTATCCAAAAACATACCATTAATACATTGGTATTACAGTTATAAACAGTTATTTATTCTAATTTTATGATGCATAAAGGAACAACAATCAAAATAACCGCTTAGGGAGGCATTGTCATTCCTTGAGGAAAAGCCCTAAAAAGGTGGGTTACGACCAATAATAGATTCTTGTAATAACCTAAATTGTAGCCGTCTAACCCACCCTAGTGGACTGTTTCAGCTAAAATGAGGCAATAGGAATGTGAGCATCTTGCTCATTCGCTGTAAAAATAGCAAGCTCCGATGCTTGCACTCCATAAAATCTAATGCACCAAATTAGATGAAATAGTCCACCACAATAGAGTGTTAGTGAGCAACTTTTTCTCTATCTTTTGATGCTAAGAATTTTTCTAATTCTGTCAAAGCATCTGCATCTACTTTCGTTTGCATAGGACAGAACTTCGGACCACACATAGAACAAAATTCAGCCGTTTTATAGATATCTGCGGGTAAGGTTTCATCATGATATTCCTTAGCTCGATCAGGATCTAACGATAGCTCAAACTGACGGTTCCAATCAAAATTATAACGAGCTTTCGACAGTTCATCATCCCGATCCCTTGCACCTGGACGATGACGAGCAATATCAGCAGCGTGTGCCGCTATTTTGTAGGCAATTAAGCCATTTCTGACATCCTCAGCATCTGGTAATCCTAAATGTTCCTTGGGAGTCACATAACATAACATAGCTGTCCCATACCAACCTGCCATCGCTGCACCGATCGCCGAGGTAATATGGTCATAACCGGGAGCAATATCCGTCACCAAAGGACCCAACACATAGAAAGGTGCTTCCGAACACTCTTCCATCTGCTTTTTCACATTAAACTCAATTTGATCCATGGGAACATGGCCTGGCCCTTCCACCATCACCTGTACATCATGGTTCCAAGCACGACGGGTGAGTTCTCCCAAAGTTTTCAACTCTGCTAGTTGTCCTTCATCAGACGCATCATGAGTACATCCTGGTCGTAAAGAGTCCCCTAAACTAAAAGAAACGTCATATTTCTTGAAAATTTCGATAATTTCATCAAAATGGGTATAAAGAGGATTTTGTTTATGATGATGTAACATCCAACGGGCAATAATACCACCCCCACGAGAGACAATACCCGTTAAACGACTTCTTACTAAGGGCAGGTGTTCGATTAAAATACCAGCATGAATGGTCATATAGTCCACCCCTTGTTGGGCGTGTTTTTCGATGATATGCAGAAAATCATCAGGGGTGAGGTTTTCTATATTTCCGTGGACGCTTTCTAATGCTTGGTAAATGGGAACCGTACCAATAGGAACAGGAGAAGCTTTAATAATAGCAGTCCGAATGGTGTCTAAGTCTCCTCCACCGGTAGATAAGTCCATGACTGTATCCGCACCATATTTAACCGCTAGATTGAGTTTAGCCACCTCTTCATCGATATCAGATGAATTAGGGGAAGCACCAATATTGGCATTCACCTTACACTTAGAAGCAATTCCAATACACATCGGTTCTAAGTTAGTATGGTTAATGTTTGCAGGGATAATCATCCGTCCCCGTGCCACTTCTTCGCGGATTAATTCAGGGGGAAGACTTTCCCGTTTGGCTACATAGTCCATTTCTTCGGTAATCACGCCGTGACGTGCGTAATACATCTGAGAGACATTACTCTGTCCCCGTCGTTTGGCAACCCATTGTGTTCTCATACTTTGATACCTCTATAGACAGCTTCCCTACGCTGGTATTACCCAGTCTCAGGTTCTAAGGGTCTTTCTCAGCCTTATTCCACAGACACCCCTAGCTATATCCCACATTTTAGCATTGATTTAGGTACATAGATTTTATTCCCCTTGGTTTTAACCCCAGGAGAAGTTCTCGATATCTACCTTGCTCTATTTCCTCATCTCATGAAAATTCCTAGTCTTTGGACACATTCCTATTTTGTTTCAACTGCTAGTAATGTGTACTCTGAAACTATTCGTAGATATCTCGAATTCTCTCATTGTTAAGTTTTGTCTCCCTAAACATAGAGGATGATTTTGATCACAGACATTCAAGAAATTACGTAATAGTCTAAATAACTAACAATTAACGTAATATCTTTTAAAAAAATTTAAGTAATCATGACTAAATTGTTTGTAGATGATAGTGGTAATGGAGATTTCCTTACCATTGCTGAAGCGATTGCTCATTCTGGTGAAGGAAATAAGATTATTGTTACGGGAGGAGAGGATAATCGTCACCAAGAAGCTAATATCATCATTAATAAAAGTGTAACGATTCAATCTGACTCCGATGGCGCAACCATTGATGCTCAAGGACGAGATCGGGTTTTCTTGGTAGATGATGGGGATGCTACTTCTCAACTTAATGTTCACTTAGAAGGACTAACCATTACTGGTGGAAATACTCAGGATATTGGTGGGGGAATTCTTAATAAAGAAAGTCTAACAATTAAAAATAGTGTTATCACGGATAATACTGCCCAGATTCGCGGTGGTGGTATCTACAATATGGATGGTGAACTGAAAATTTATAGCAGTACAATTAGAAACAATACTGCTGTACAAGCTAGTGGTGGTGGCATTTCTAATACTGGTAAACTTGCGATTAAATATAGTGCCATCAATAATAATTCTGCCTCTGCTGGTGGCGGTCTTGCCAATGCAGGAGAAGCGACGATTAGCATGACTTCTATAACTGGTCATACTTCTTCTGTCGCTGCTGGAATCTACAATATAAACGGTCAACTAAACCTTGATAAAACGATTATTAGAGATAATACTTCCCTAATTGATGGTGCAGGAATCCTTAATGTCTATGGTTCCACTACTATTGAGAACAGTATCATCACTGACAATACCGCTTACAATCAAGGGGGTGGAATTTTGTCCTTCGATGGGAGTCTTGACCTTAAAACAAGCTACATCGGTTACAATTCAGCTACCTATGGCAATAAGGATGTTCTTGACTTAGCAACTTACATATCCGGAACCTCAGACCACGATGTGTTAACAGGAACGGCAAAAAATGACCAAATTGTTAGTTTAGACGGCCATGATATTATTAATGGTCAAGAAGGGGATGATCTTCTTTTTGGTAATGGAGGGTCAGATACCTTTGTTCTTGCAGCAGATAAGGGAGAAGATTTTATTGCTGATTTTTTGGATGGTCAAGACTTTATAGGTTTATCAGGAGGAATAACCTATGAAGATTTAACTTTTTCTGGTCAAACCATTAACTTGGGTGATAAAACTTTAGCAGTTTTAAATGGAGTAGACACCAGTAGTTTAACTCATCAGGATTTTGTCGTCATGTAACTTCCGTCAAAGGATTGTAGGTCTCTCCCGGGGAGATTTTGAACTCTCCCTTTTTTCCACCTTAGCTCCCCCAAAAACTTGCTCATATCTGACTCAACAACCTCTAATTTTTCAATTTTCTTGCTCAAAATTGGATCAAGTTATCACTTCTGTCCCGTCAGTTCACTCGCAAGTCCTCAAGCAGGAGAGTGGCGTTGTGAGCCAAATTTTCCAAAAAACGGCTAGTTGTGAGCAAGCCAATTTTTTTAGATGAGTTTCCACATTACGCCATTTTTAAACAAAAATGTTTTGACCCCATCTCACTAGCTCACTTTGAGCATTTAGCTCATCAACACACTAATTAACTTTCACACTACCTAAAGCTGATGCACACCACATCCCAGGAGTGAACTACCCGATGCTCTATTTGCAGCATCCTGTAAAAAAATTTTCCCAAAACTCTTGCATTGCTCAAAAATATTTGCTATGCTTGTTAAGCACTGGATAAATAAGTGCTTTAGCCGGGATAGCTCAGTTGGTAGAGCAGAGGACTGAAAATCCTCGTGTCGGCGGTTCAAGTCCGCCTCCTGGCATTTTTATGTGTTGGTCAAACCTGGATTTATCGGGGTTTTCGGGCAATTACTTTTTAATGACTGAGACTAATCAGACTTTATTGAGACTGATTGGGACATGGTTTTTAGTCCAAATTTAGTCCAGTTTCAACTCATGACAAAATTTGACGACAAACTCACACATCTTAACGAAAAGTTAAAAATTGCGTCTATCCCTCTTACGATTGAACAAAGAGGATCTAAATTGTGCATTCGGGGAGTATTCCCCCCAAAACCTGGCTCAAGTATTGATCGTCCTCATCAACAACGGCTATCATTACACTTACCTGCAACCATTGAAGGGTTAAAAGCAGCAGAAGCGAAGGCCAAAGAAATTAGCGGTCAGCTAGTCTTTGATAAGTTTAACTGGGAACACTACGTCCCGAACATTAACAATACGAATATTCTCATTGGTGATGCTATCAGCTTATTTGAGAAGTTTTATTTTAGTCGCAGGGAACGTAACGAAAATAGGAGCAGCCCTTTCAAGGTGTTGATTTTGCAGCCTTATTTTGGGCTAAAATTTTAGCAGTAGAAATATGAGGTCGCTTAACAGGACGAGTCCGTTTCCTTTTTCGTCTACTCATATCTTGCACCAACCTTAAAAAGTACACAAAACCCGATTTTTAAGGTTGGTGCAAGATATGAGTTATATACAGAAGTCACCGAAACCTTCATTTGAGAGACTTGGCATTGATAGGCGGCATGAATTGAACAAAATCGTTTCGCGCAGTCCCCATATTCAATCTTTGATTTAGATGGGGTTAGGGAAACCAATAAATAAAGGCGAAGCATCCTTATATATGTTAATATATTTCCAAGTCAACAAGATTTTTA
>JBFRWG010000065.1:0-4001 GCA_051439445.1 Crocosphaera sp. | reverse complement strand
CTAGTTTTTTGTGATTGGATTCGCCAGATTCACGACTTTTTAAAAATCCATTTAATAAAAAATCGCTTTTGATGCCAATTTCTTATTTTTTGTGTTTTGTTTTTTCTTCATGAATAATGCAGGCTAGCTTACTTGTTTCCCCTCCCCCCGCCTCTCCTCGTTCGCGGTGGCGGTCGGTTTGCCTGTGTTCTGCTCTGGGTATGGTTTTCAAGGTTGTTCATAGCAGGTTAACTTGCTATAATGGAGATAAGAATTGAGATAAATTATGGTTCCTAGTTGTATTTCTGAGTTAGTTAGTTTTAGTCCTGTTGTTGGGTTTAGTGGTTCTCGTGTTGCTGCTGAGGGTGCGTCAGAAGCGATCGCAGAGATTTCTAGTTTTGTTTCTAGTTCCTCGGTGGTGGCGGTTGGCTGCGCTAAAGGTGTAGATCAGATAGCCCGTGAGTTGTTCTTGGAGGCCAGAGTTTTTAGTGTTGCTAGTGGGGAGTATGGCCAAGGAAAATCAGCTTTTGCTAGAAGATCAATGGCTTGTGTAGAAGCTTGTAAAAGTGGTTTATGGCTGTCATTTCCAGCTTCTAGTTGTCCTCCTGGGCTGATGCCCAAAAAATCAGCTTTTAGTGGATATGGATCAGGATCATGGAGTTCTCTCAGTTACGCTCTAGCACTTGGTGTCAGATCAGTTTTATGGCTGCCTCCTTCGGTTTCCCCACCGGCCGGCTGGGGGATATCTTCTCAGGGTGGTGGCTGGTGGGTTTCTTCCCCTGCCCCCGTACAGTTATCACTTTTTTAGTTCTTTTATTCCCCTTCGGGGGGATTTTTTTCTAATTCAGCAGCGATCGCCTTTCTAACTCTCTCTTGCCATTTAGGAAGTTTTGTTAATTTTTCCTTAATGTTTAGGGGAACTTTAAGGGCTAAAAGGGTAGTACAAGGTTCATCCCAATCATATTGTTGTTGAAATTGATAAGCTTTTAAATCAGGATTACCACCAGGCCTGCCAGTTCTTTTACTTCTCATTTTCTACCATAAGATCCACTTTTCTAATATAGCAGGTTAACCCACAAAAAATTTCCTCATTTTCTTGGTTATAGCAGGTTAACTTGCTATAATAATTTTAGTTCAGTATTGAAGAAAAAACAATGAATTATGAGGAAGAGGCCAGAAGTGAGTTTATTGATGGCCAAAATGACGCATTGATCATGATTAATCCCTTCTATCCTGATAGTTTTTATTACATGATGGGATGGCAAGACACCCAAAACAAATTATTAAAAGGAGATCCACAAGTTTGCAAAGCATTAATTAATGCAATCTGTGAACAACCCATAGAAGACAATTGGGAAGAATTTTAACTTTTCTATACCATAAACTAGCTATTTTTAGCTAGTTTATGGTATAATAGATATAGATCAATTGGAGATAAAAAAATGTTTTCTATTTCTTCGGCTTTACTTTCACAGACCGCTTCTAAACGTACTGCTTGGAATTGTTTAAAAAGATTAGGTAAACGGGATAAGGATATGACTCATCAAGATTCTAATTATATGAAAACTGAAGCTTGGTATGTAGGATTATGGGTTAATATCAAGCCATATTGGACAATGGGAAAAAATGCCATAGAAGCCACTTATCATAAGGGGTTAACTACCATAATTTCTTGGAAAGAAATAATTAAATCTTTTTATGTTCGGACTAACAGCAAAGCTGATAGTTTAGAAATTGAACGCACAGGAGAAAAACTATTTAAGGTTCAAGGAACACAACAGCCTTTTTATGGAGTGATGGCACAACCAACTAAATTAACTTGTAATTGTTATTTGTTTAAATGTTTAGATAATCGCTTGAATCGAGATCAAGAAAATCCCGATCTTCAAAAGGAAATGAGAGAATTTCAAGAAAATGGTCAAAAACCTTATTTAAAAGAATTAGTTGAGATTGTCGATGGAAAATGTACAATTGAAAAAAGCTTACAAGTTCAATGTCATCATATACGAGCCGTCATGGATCAGTTTTTTAACGCTTCAACAATGGAAGAGTATTTACTTAATTATCAAAATTATCAATCAGACTGGAAAAAATCTATGCAACAGAAACGACAATATTTACCAGAGGATATTGATAATATATTTCCTGATATTTGATAAGTTTTTCTAATCCAATAACTAGCTAATTTTAGCTAGTTATTGGATATAATAAAGATATAGTTCATGATAAGGAAATCAAGGAAAATGGCCAGAAAAAAAAGAGAGTTTTTTAAAGAAAGTCAAAGTCAGGAAGGGTTGATTATTCCAGAAATGGCAATCTTCTGTAAAAACGATTGTAAAGAAGGAAAATGGGTATTAGGAGAAACGAGTTATGGGGATGAATTAGAGTTTATTGTAGTAGGATTTAACCGAAGAATCAGCAATGTTTCTTACATTAATGAACCGATACCCCAAGGACAAATTTGGTTTACTCCGGTGTCAGGAAAACTACCAAAAGGAATTATTTATTACACCTTAATCAAAAACTCGAAATCAGGAAAATCGGGAAGTATGCGAAACTTTGGTCAACAGTGTGCGATCGCTCAATCCGAAGGATATGATCCCCGTGAAGTAATTTGGATACCCAAATTTGTCAAAAAATCAGGAGCGATTAAAAACGAGGATACAGGAGAAACAGAAAGCGCAAGCTGGTATGTCTTAGACTTCAGTTTTCGGGAGGAAAACAGCGATGAAGAAACAAAACTGATTGATCAAACAGTTGCCATTATGCAAAGTGAAGAACAAATGGAACTCTTATATGACATGGAATTAGATAAAAGTTCTATCTGTGTCGATGGAATGAGCAGGGAAGAGATTGCAAGTATCCTTAATCACGGCCATCCTCAACTAAAAAAAGCTCCTGAAGAAGCATCTTTAGTCGCTGGATAAAACCTATAAGACCCCGTCGGGACGGACGGGGTCTTATGAGGCAAGATGTTTGCTACGGTAAATCTAGGAGGAATCATGAAATTACTTGGAAAATATGAAATAAGAATCTATCGAATTCTAAAAGAAGATAAGATTGTCTTTGGAAATATATTACTTACTTTTCGTCCGATTAAGCTCTGGAAACTCATAAAATGGGCATATTTAGGAGAAAACCCCACAAGAAAATTTGCATTACAAACGCCCTGGTTAACAGTTGCCGTTCGTAAATCAAGGTGATTTTTGTGGGGGGAAGATTGATAAGTATACTAAAAATAGCGAAATTATCCCCCTTTTCTTATGAACACCACGCTCGAAAGCAATAACACCCATTCCGAAATTGAAGCGATGATCAACATTATCAAACAAGAAGCAAAGGCGATTTGGGGAGAAAGATGGTTTAAAGAAATCGTACATCGGTATTGCAAAATTGAAGGATTAGAAACTGGAAAAACCCTTAAATACAATGATAGAAACCGACAAATTAGCCGCATTCTTAAAGAAGGTCAAACAGGAAATATAGTTACCCTTTTTCGATTAATTAAATGTGTTGATCTCAAAATTGATGTTAGTAAACGATTAATATCAAGTAAAAATTAAAGCAATAAATTTAAGTTTATATAACTTCATTAAAATATGTCTAAAAAGTTAATAAAATTATAATGAGCAAATTCAAGCTAAATAGCGCAACGACAATGTTTTGTTCTATTGAATTTATCTGGCCAGCTAGGCCACCGTAACAAGAATTCCGGTTTAAAAAAAGTTAAGCCCTAAACCTGCAAGTTTAGGGCATCGGGTACGAACCCGAAAATTCAAAACATTCAATTTAATAATGACACAGACAACTAAAAAATCACAAGGTATTCCTGCACCCACTCGCAACGGAAACAAAATCGAAGGTGAATTTTACCCCCTGCAAAGAGAAGAATTAATCACCCTCAAACGCTCACGACTCATTAATAACGCAGCTTTTGTTCACCTTGCCCTGAGATACGAGAATCCTTTTTGCGATCGCCCGATTGAAATCTTTCCAAAAGAATTTGCTTTTCGGTGGGGAAT
>JBFRWG010000064.1:0-11054 GCA_051439445.1 Crocosphaera sp. | reverse complement strand
CAATAAATAAGGGTAAAATTGAAAGTAAATCAACAAAAGAAAAAAAACTGAAAAGAAATTTAAGTTTTGATTTTGCGCACCAAAAACGTAGCAAATATTCAATGGTAAATAAGCACAAAATAAAGTTATCTAATTGTTGTAAAAAACTGAAAATTGATTCAGATAATGGGTAAGTTTCTAGAACAAAAATACATGAAGAGAATAAAATAAGCACCAGAATTATCAAGTTAATTGTAATTCCAATAGGGCTATTAAAATCATCAAAATAGAACGCTATTTTTTCTTTGGTTGTTGAGGTTGAAAAATCCATTTTTAACTAAAAATTGTCTTTCATTCCTCTAATTTTACCAAAAACTCTGGCCGGTTCATTCATTCCTGCTGTCTCTTGTAAACTAGGCTGATCCCATCGTAAAAAAGGATTCGTTTTCTTTTCTTCTCCTAGTAAAGAAGGAACCGTTGCTTCGTCATTTTCACGAGCTTGAATCACTTGTTGATAACGAGTTTGTAAATCATGATTATTGCTATCTACAGTAACCGCAAATTTAAGGTTATTTAACGTATATTCATGGGCGCACCAAACGCGAGTTTGATCGGGCAAGTTACGCAATTTAGATAAGGATGTAACCATTTGTGCCGGGGTTCCTTCAAATAAGCGTCCACACCCCCCAGCAAACAAGGTATCACCACAAAATAAGTCGCCTATTTCCTCAGAAAAATTAGGGGGAAAATAATAGGCAATATGAGCGCGAGTATGGCCAGGAACAAAGTAAATCTGAGCCGTTTTTCCTGCAAATTCTACTGTATCACCTTCTTGTAAAAAAACTTGTTGTCCTGGAATTCTATTTTGATCTTCTTTACCTCCATAAACACAAAGATCAGGAAATTTCTTCATTAATTCCTGATTCGCCCCTACATGATCGTGATGATGATGAGTGTTGAAAATAGCAACTAATTTTGCTCCTAATTGGTCAAGACAATTAAAAACAGGTTCGCTAACAGCAGGATCAACCACTGCTGCTGTATTGGTTTGAGGATCATGAAGCAGAAAAATATAGTTATCAGACAAAGCTGGTAAGCGTTTAATTTCCATAAAAATAATCATTTATTTCTTATCTATTTCATATTTTATCGTGATTGTCTGATGATCTATTATTATAATTTTTAATTATTTTATAGTTAGTATTATATTTGTATTTCAAATAGTGCTTTTTTGAGCGTGGTTATCTAAAAAACGGTAGCATAGAATACAAAAAATACCAAAAATGTATTATCAATAACAAAAATATTGAAAATAATTGTTATTAAGTAACGAGGGAATGGGGTTGACAGACCATACTACTTTTTTATATACTGAGAGACAGTTTAAGAGGTATGGGTAGTAAATATGTCTGCCTATACACTAAGCCTAGTCAAAAAATATTAAAGTCGAATTATAACAACTTCTAATCTTGATGAGTCCCCGATCGCCAGAACGATCGGGGAAATTATTTTTAGCAGGAAAGTTATGTTAATGTGAGCGATTTCTGCAATAATCGAATGTGGACTGATAGGATGCCGAATACTGTATATTGACACCAAGGTTTTGGCAGTCCCTAATCTCTTGTCCTAAACATGGTTGCCATCATATTCTTTAAAAACGTACAACCTGTAATTATTGCTGAGATTAACGTCTCAACCTGTTAACTAACCTAGATCCATCCGTAAACCGTTATGACACAAGTATCTGGTTCATCAGATGTCCCTGATATGGGACGTCGCCAATTTATGAACTTACTGACCTTTGGAACAATCACCGGTGTTGCTGCTGGTGCGTTGTATCCTGTGGTGAAATATTTTATCCCCCCTTCAAGTGGTGTGCCTGGGGGTGGTGTGACTGCCAAAGATGCTCTCGGTAATGATGTCATTGCCAGTGAATTTATTGCCAGTCACAATGCTGGCGATCGCGTTTTAGCCCAAGGGTTAAAGGGTGATCCCACTTATCTCGTTATTGAAGGAGATAATACCATTGGTGACTATGGGATCAATGCAGTCTGTACTCACTTAGGCTGTGTTGTTCCCTGGAATGCGAGTGAAGACAAATTTATGTGTCCCTGTCATGGTTCCCAATACAATGCTCA
Organism: Crocosphaera sp.; assembly: GCA_051439445.1. GTDB lineage: Bacteria > Cyanobacteriota > Cyanobacteriia > Cyanobacteriales > Microcystaceae > Crocosphaera. The sequence continues at coordinate 8,937 of JBFRWG010000064.1, read as the reverse complement.
GGGTAAAGTGGTTCGTGGTCCTGCGCCTCTCTCTTTAGCCCTGGCCCATGTTAATGTAACTGACGGGGATAAGGTCGTCTTTAGCAAATGGACAGAAACCGACTTCCGCACCGATAAAGATCCCTGGTGGGCTTAGAACAGAATTAAGAATGTAGAATGCAGAATTTGTAATTAATTCTAAATTCGCTCATTCTAGATTTTTAATGACTGATAACTGATAAGCCCCTTTACTGTTTAAGAATTACATAATTTGACTGAGCAATGAGAATATCCGATTTTTCGGCAATTTTATCGAAGGGTAAGGACATTTTACTGCGATCGCTGTTGGTAGTTGTCGCAACAGTTGCCTTATTGATAGGGACTGCCCAAAGTGCCAATGCTTATCCTTTCTGGGCCCAAGAAACCGCCCCAGAAACCCCTAGAGAAGCAACAGGGCGTATTGTTTGCGCCAATTGTCACTTAGCAGCCAAACCGGCTGAAGTAGAAATTCCTCAATCCGTTTTACCCGACACCGTATTTAAGGCGGTTGTTAAAATTCCTTACGATCTCGACTCCCAACAAGTGCTAGGAGATGGTTCTAAGGGGGGTCTTAATGTTGGGGCTGTTTTAATGTTACCTGAAGGCTTTAAAATTGCCCCTGCTGATCGCATTCCTGAAGACATTAAGGAAGAAGTAGGTAGTCTTTACTTCCAACCCTACCGTGAAGATCAAGATAATGTGGTGATCGTCGGACCTTTACCAGGAGAACAATATCAAGAGATTGTTTTTCCCGTGTTATCTCCTGATCCTGCTACGGATAAAAATGTTAACTTTGGTAAGTATCAGGTTCATTTAGGGGCCAACCGAGGCCGTGGTCAAATTTATCCCACCGGTCTACCTAGCAATAACAACGTCTTTAAAGCCTCTCAAGCGGGAAGTATCACCCAAATCGCTGATCAAGAAGATGGTAGCTACATTGTCACCATTGCTACTGCTGATGGAGATGTAGAAGAAACCATCCCCGCAGGACCTCAATTAGTGGTTTCTGAAGGCATGGAAATTGAAGCTGGTCAAGCTTTAACCAATAATCCTAATGTGGGTGGGTTCGGACAAAAAGATACAGAAGTTGTCTTACAAAGTCCTGGCCGCATTAAAGGCTTAATGGTATTCCTTGCTGGTATCATGTTAGCTCAAATTCTCTTAGTCGTTAAGAAGAAACAAGTAGAACGAGTCCAAGCAGCAGAAATGAACTTTTAATCGAGTTTAATGCTGAATTAACTCTTTAACAGACAGGTCTAGGCCTGTCTGTTTTTTTTATGAATCCAAACCCCAACAGTTACCATAGAATCAGTAGGATCAATTTGGTAGAATTTATGAATATGGCCTCACAAGAAGAAGTAAAACAATATCTGGCCCATTGGTTTCAACTGGGCAAGTCTGTTGTTTGTCCAAAACGACAAGAAACTATTCGCCCTGAAGAGATTTTTCAAGGACATCATTATTCAACTGAGTTTGAGAAATGTTGGCAAAAAATCCTCTCAACTGACGCTGACTGCTACCTAGAAGGGACAGAACAAACCATACAACAACTCTTAAGTCCGGCTTGGGAAATCATCGATTGTCCTCGCTGTGAGTTACCCATACCCATTACGGTTGCTGGGGTTGCATCGCCAGTCTGTACCTGTTTTGATTTATCAGGTTGGCCCAATAATGAATTACCCTGTCCTAGATTACCAGTCAATACCACCACCCATTTACACCGTCTGAGGCAACGCTTACAGGAAAAAGACTAAGAAAATTAAGCTAATAACTGTTCTGCCGCATGGGCTAACTCTGTGGCTACGCGGGCTGAATAAGGCTTAATTAACCACCAAATGAAAGGGGATAACCACCCTTTTAAGGTAACAGAGTAAGAGATATAGGTACCACAAAGAGTTGATTGAACTTGATAAGTAATTTTTTGTTCCATTCCAGGAATAGTTAGGACGCGCAGCGTTAATAACTCACCAGGCCGCACATTTTCCACAAATAAACGAATGGGAATGGGGGTTAAACGGGTTACTGCTTGGTAGATGAGGCCAGGTTTAGCAATGAGTCCTAACGGTACATTTGTTTTAGAGAATAGGGGATGCCAAGAAACATCGGCTATATTAATGAGTTTGCACCATAACACATCCACTGGGGCGGTACTCATGGCACGATATCGCTTATACAAGGAAAAACTACATAACAATTTACCTTTTGCAAAAATTAATTTTAACGAAAAATTAAGAATCACATCTACCCCCCAAATTATCTGGCAAGTATATTATTGTAGATGATTCATCCTAAAGGGTGGATTTTGTAACATTAAGATACGATTTTGATAGTACATAGTTATCTTGCATATAAATTATAATAAACGCTAAATAATCCGAGTTCGCTGTTAGAAGTTCAGGGTTGAGAATTATAATTTTTTTTATGGCATTACTGTAGGCCGATGGACTGCCAACCCTCCCACTATTTAACAAAGAGCAAAAACTAAAAAAAGGTTAATTTTTTAACTCAGATTCAAAAGGAACAATTATCATCGAGCTAAATGGTGGAAATGATAAAAAATGAGCTTCGATAAAATTATTATTTATTGTTATTTGAAGGGAAACAAGCATGAAATTTGTTGACGAATATCGTGATGCTGATGTAGCACAAAAATATGTCCAAGAAATTACTAAAATTATTACTAAACCTTGGACAATTATGGAAATTTGTGGCGGACAAACCCATTCGATTGTTAAGTATGGAATTGATCGTTTATTACCCCCTGAAATAACCTTGATTCATGGTCCAGGCTGTCCAGTTTGTGTCACCCCGATTGAATTGATTGATTGTGCTTTAAAAATAGCCAGTCTTTCTAATGTTATTTTTTGTTCTTTTGGGGATATGTTACGAGTTCCTGGAAGCGAAAAAGATTTATTAACAGTTAAAGCATCAGGAGGCGATATTCGCATTGTTTATTCTCCTTTAGATAGTTTAAAAATTGCTCAAGAAAATCCCGATAAAGAGGTAGTTTTTTTCGCAGTGGGCTTTGAAACAACAACCCCTGCAACCGCTATGGCAGTCTATCAGGCGAAACAACAGGGAATCAAAAACTTTTCTTTATTGGTTTCTCATGTCTTAGTTCCCCCTGCTATGGAAGCCCTTTTATCTTCTGCTAATTGTGTGGTTCAAGGATTTTTAGCAGCCGGTCATGTTTGTACCGTAATGGGGTATGAAGCTTATAAACCGATTGCTGAAAAATATCAAGTTCCCATTGTAGTAACTGGGTTTGAACCCATTGATGTTTTACAAGGCATTTACCTATGTATTCAACAGTTAGAAACAGGTACATTTAACTGTGAAAATCAATATATTCGTTCCGTAAAAGCTCAGGGTAACTCTTTAGCTCAACAGGTAATTCAAGAAGTATTTGAAGTGGTGGCTAGAAGTTGGCGAGGTATTGGAGAAATTCCCGAAAGTGGGTTAGGATTACGAGCAGATTATCATGAGTATGATGCTTTAAAACGCTTTTATGCCCCTTTATCCTCTTTAACCCCCTCCACTGCACCTCAAGTCTGTATTAGTGGGGAAATCATGCAAGGATACAAAAAACCCCATGATTGTCCTGCGTTTGGTAAGCAATGTACCCCAGAAAAGCCTTTAGGTGCGCCGATGGTATCCTCAGAAGGAGCTTGTGCTGCATATTACCGTTACCGTCATCACTTATTGACCCCATCGAAAATCTAAAATAATGATAAAGTAGGTATATTTTCTAGCTTCTTTATAGGTCAATTATGGGACTGGTGGAATTTCTTAGTGATTCTCTGGTAAACCTCTTACTATGGGGACTGATCTTTTTGGGTGTGTGTTGGACAGTTGCAACGGCAAAAAGCCATCCTGCAACCCCTCCAGTGTTGAAAGGACAACATAAACCCATTGCTTGTTTATTGGAGGATATTCCCCAACAGTATTTAAAAGGACAAGTTTACCCCTTGGCCACCCCCTTACTAAGTCCTTTCACCTGTTTGCTCGAAGACACGCCCCAAAGCACCCTCAAAGGTCAATTTTATCCCCTAGCTACTCCCTTGCTAACGCCTTTAACTTGTTTGCTCGAAGATGCACCCCAAGAGGCCTTACGGGGACAATGTTACCCTTTAGTCACTCCCTTAGCTTCTGTGTGGGAAAGGGGTTGGTTTTCTTTTTATGAGAAGCAGTTAGGACAACCAGGGGTAAATTATTGGCAATGGGTGAGTTATCCCTTATCTCAGGAATTTTCTGCCGAATTATCCAATTTATTGCGGTTACAAGAACCTTCTACCTTGGTTAAAGGGGTTTTAGAATCCTTAGCCGAAGAATATCATAGTTTTTGGCAATGGGAGAAACTCTGTGGGTTTAGACAATGGCATCAACAAAGTGCAGAGATATTGGGGTTAACCCCTCTCAAAGCCATTTATCATCGCTGTTATGGGATGTCTTGGGAGCGAGTAAAATTAATATTATGGGATAGTCCTTTAGTGGTTGATCCCATACTGCTCGATCCCGCTTCATCTTGGTGGAAAGTATTAGGAATTACTGCCTTTTCGCCTCCGAATAAAGTAGAACAAGCTTACAGAAACTTATTGCGATCGTGGCATCCTGATCGCACACAACATCCCTTAGCTCATCAAATTACAGCCCGTATTAATATAGCCTACGAAGAGTACCAAATGCGTCGTCAACGGAATGCTGAGAGAATGGAATCTGTGGGAAAATGGTTTAATTCACTGCGGGAAGTATAAGTAAGTAGCTGGACAAAAATCAAGGTTAGTTGTTAAATTGAGCAGGGGAGGCTCCAGGAAGCAGAGGGGGAAGGGCTTAGGGCTTATTTACATTTCTTAAGATAGTTGATTTTATTTATATCTGACTATTTAATAAACAATCTTTTATCAATCTACTGAAAAAAATTGAGTAAATCCTTTATTCATTAGTCCCTGCTTAAGCTTTTTATCCCCTGTCCATAATAATCCATCTAATTCTAAAGTTAAAGCCACATGAGGTGTATCATTCTCATCAACATTTTGACAAAGAGAATAAGCAGTTTGCCAATTTTGAGATGAAATATATTGTTCTTTATATAGATTAATTCTCTTGATTAATATTTTATAAGCTTCCATTAGTTCATTCTCTGATAGCTTACTAAGTTTCAAAATTTTCTCTTTATATTTAAAAATTTCGACTAACATTTGTTCGTTCACAAAAAAATCATAATCTGAAAATACAATAATTTGTGAAAATCTAGAACTTTGTTCGAGGAGAGCAGAAAAAACGATGTTAGTGTCAATAATAATGGCTTTATGATTAGACACAATTAATTTTATCCTTTAATATATTGAGATTTTAAGGTTTCCCAAACGGCGGCATCAACTTCATCAGCAAGTTCATTAATTATTGCTTCAGTTACTTCACTTTTACTTTGAATTGATTCTAATGTCAGGTAATCAGAAAGATTATTTAAAGTTTCTGGGTTGACCGATTTTTCAGTTGAGTCATTAATGAATGTTAATTTAACACTAATTCCTTGCTCTTCAATATCTATATCTATACGATAACTAAGGGGTTTTACTAAAAACATAATAGTCCGAACTGCTAAGACGAATAGTGATAGCTTCAGTGTATTGTTCAATCTATTGAAAATACTTAATGTATGAGTCATAAAAGTTTCTCTGTATTCAATTCTTCCGTATTAACAGGTTATCAAGTTTGAATTGTTATGTTCAAAAAATCTTGACTATTATCTTGGTATCTTACGATAATAATTAGGATAGGATAAATCTTGTATTGTTAAAAATTTATAGCGTTTCTCAGAGTCATGAGGTACACCTAATATTTTAAATCCAACTCCTGACTCGGAGACTCGGAGACTCCTAAAACTAGAAAAGTCTGTACCTCACAAGACGCGAGAACTGCTATATCTATCATTTAACCTCAAATTCCTTTGGTATCTCAATTTTAACTCTAAACCATGATTGATCTAGCTGAATATAAAAATATTCTCACTGATTTAATTGATAAAAACCGCAATCGCGTCGACTATTTAGCCATTCGTCTCGAAAGCTCTCAAGGGACTAATATTATGCTACGAGGGGACACCATAGATACCTTGAGCGAGGCTATATCTATCGGGGGCCAAGTAAGAGCTTGTTATCGAGGGGGATGGGGGTTTGCCAGCTTTAATCAACTCTCCACCTTGCCCCAACGTCTAGAAGAAGCGATCGCCTCAGCCAAACTGGTAGGGGAAGAAGAAACCATCCTTGCACCCATTACCCCCATTCAAGCAAGCTGTCAGTTACCCATCACCCAAGGAGATCCCCGTCAGGTTCCCCTAGCTGAAAAAAAAGCCCTCTGTGACCATTACAATGACATTCTAAGGCGTTTAAGTGACCAAATTACCACCAGCGTCGTCCGTTATGGAGATAGCTATCAGAACATCATTTTAGCCACCTCAGAGGGGACATTAATCCAACAATCTTGGACCGATCTCGAAATGCGTTTTTCTGCCACTGCGCGAAATGGGGAAACAGTGCAAACGGGACGGGAAACCATCGGCTCACGAAGGGGATATGAGGATTTATTAGGACTGGATGAACAGGTGCAAGGGGCCGCTAAACGTGCCGTCAATGCCCTGGTTTTGCCCATTGTCAAAGGCGATCGCTATACGGTGGTGATCGACCCCATTTTAACGGGTTTGTTCGTTCATGAAGCATTTGGCCATCTTTCAGAAGCAGATATGTTATACGAAAATCCTGATCTGCTGGAAGTGATGAGTTTTGGCAAAAAATTTGGACCCCAAACCCTGCAAATTTTTGATGGGGCGGCCCCAGAAGGCCATCGGGGGAGTTATTTTTATGATGATGAGGGGGTTGCTGCAACCACCACACAGTTGATCAAAGATGGGATGATGGTGGGGCGTTTACATTCCCGTGAAACTGCCGGCAAATTAGATGAAAAACCGACGGGAAATGCTCGCTGTTTAAATTATCATTATCCTCCTTTAGTTCGTATGACCAATACTTGGATCGAACGGGGAAAGACTCCTGTAAATGATTTATTTTCAGGAATAAAAGAGGGAGTTTATGCTAAAAATTGGTTAGGAGGAATGACCAATGGTGAGATGTTTACTTTTAGTGCAGGGGAAGCTTGGATGATAAGAAATGGGGAGATTTGTGAACCGGTTCGCGATGTTACTTTATCGGGGAATGTGTTTAAAACTTTGGCAAATATTGAAGCTATTGGAGATGATTTTTATTGGGATGAATCTGGAGGTTGTGGTAAGGGGGGACAAAGTGGGTTAGCAGTGGGTTGTGGTGGTCCGAGTTTACGCATTGATGATGTGGTGGTGGGAGGAGAAGCTTAAACAAACGAATATTTAGAGACTGTTTATTAACAAAATATTAAGACGGGTTCGCTGGGCAAAATTTTCTACTTCATACCAAATCCGCTTATTATCGTAGAGTAATATTCTTTCTACCCCTGCTTCCTCTGCTCCAGAAGAATGATTATCTACTATCTACAGTGGATTTAGTATGATAGGTAGTCCAAACAAAATGCTCATTTACCCACCTTACAAAACTGGTTTTTAATGTGAGTTTAACAAACACTCTCTTAGACAGGTTGACTTTGCTTTAATAAGCGAGAGTCCATCGTTTCTCTTTCTAAAATTAGATTATCATCTTGACGATGAGCTTCCCATTTCCCTTGATTAAAAACACCTTGGTGCCATGTTCCCTGCATCAATTGTTCATCCGTTGAAACTGTGCCAGAATAATCGATACAATGACGAGAAGCACTAACATAACATTTACGAAAAGTAATCGTTCGTCCAGTAACCTCTCCAGTAACAGTCGCTTCTCCCAAAGCACTATCATCTAAGATGTTACCACTAATGGTATTTTTTCCCTGCACTAAGGTCATTTCAAAACGAGTAGGAATTCCATATTGCCAGTAAGTTCCCAACCATATCCCATTAACATCAGCCATAACTTGTCCGCTTATTTATATCTTTTTCATTGTAGAATAAACTACGGTCAAACTAACCTGAATTAAACATTGGATACCATCAACATACGTCTAGCACAACTTAAAGATGTCAAAAATATTGCTAAATTTAATCAAGCAATGGCAAAAGAAACTGAGGGAAAAGTATTATCACCAGATGTCATAGAGGCAGGAGTTAAAAGCTTATTAGAAAAACCGTCACAAGGCTTTTATGTAGTAGCGGAAGTTGATTCAAAAGTAGTTAGCTGTTTGATGATTACTAGGGAGTGGAGTGACTGGCGAAATGGAGTTTTTTGGTGGGTTCAAAGTGTTTTTGTGGAAGAAGAATATCGTCGTCGTGGTATTTATCGTCGGATGTATGAGTTTATTAAAGAACTAGCTAATAGTAAAGAAGATGTGTGTGGGTTTCGATTATATGTAGAACAAGATAACATGATTGCTCAAGAAACTTACAGTGCATTAGGAATGAAAAAACTTCCTTACCTTATGTTTGAAGAATGAAATATGCAATAGAAAAATTCGTATATTTCTGCCTACCTACTGAATATCAAAAATCAGTAATAAGAGATTAGAACCCTATGAGGACATAATAATATTATGTCCCTAAAAATAACTCTTGTAGGGGTTTAACATGTAGGGGTTTAACACTGTTAAACCCTACTCCTAATTCTAATAAATGAAACCTGATTGCTATATATAGAAATAGCTTAATAGTTTGTAGGGTGGGCAAATTGGAAAAACAAATAAATTAACCGAATGATTTAGGGTTATTGCCCACCATATTGATTAATTCTGAACAATCTTAATTTTGGTGGGCAATAATATTACATTCACCATTATATCCATAATTTATGGCATTTGCCCACCCTACATTTCATTATCTTGCCAGGTGAAAATAATTTTTTCTTC
>JBFRWG010000063.1:0-31671 GCA_051439445.1 Crocosphaera sp. | reverse complement strand
ATAAGAGACAGCCCTAATAGAATAAAAGCACAAGCAAAGGAAAAAATAAACTTAAAGGGTCGAAAATTCATTAATTTATCAGTTTAATTAACTTTTTTGTTAGCAAACTCGTTAGATCAATTTTTATTTTATCGCAATCTTTATCCATCAGCGATGCTCGTACACAACTATCAATCAAGAAATAGACATCTCCAACAATTCCCAAGATAAGAGCTAAAGCCCTCACTACAAGCCTATATAAATATTTTCTGGAGATGTCTAATCTTCGACCTAAAAATGATAGTCAACTTGATAACTTTGCTTTATTTGTAACTGATACATATGATTAAATAAATTCCAACAATATTCTTCAGAGAGTCCACAAGTAACTGCACCACGCAAAACAACATTAAGATACCAATCATTAGGGGCTAATTCTTGGGGTAATTTATCTATCACTACATAAGTTCTCACATCAGTATAAACCTTTCCCTGACTCTTAATTGTAACCGACTCGCGACGATAACCATTGCGGGGAACTTCCTCTCTTTCATCCAGGCGATCGCTAAATCGCCAAGGTAAATGATACAGTACCCCTTCTACTTTAGCATTGGCATCCACTACTACATCTAATGCACCACAATTACGCCGTAAAGAACGACGATAAAACCCTAAACGATATCCTTCTAAAATACCTATTCCTACCACATAATTATGGGTATTTTCCCCAAAGGTTCGTTTTAAGTCCACTGGACACATACAAGATCCATAAGCAAAATAATAAAATGAAGGTTCTGATGTTCCTTGAGATTGCCAATGACTTCTTGCTTGATGATGATAAGCAAGATAGGATCTTCCTATTCCATTAGGGATAAAACCAGGAGAATTAGATGTTTGACTCATCGTTGTATAATTTTGGTGTTGAAGGTTCCCTGAAGCAAGCTGACTGTTACAATCTGATAGAAATGCAATAGGTTTATCGAGTTAATTTTAATTTATCTCATTATTGGTAACAAGGGAGAAGATTATCGATAATCTTGCTTTAAGTTTTCTCATTTTATCCTAATAATACACGAATCATAGCCAAGTAATGGTATTGATTCATACCAGTTTATTATAATGTGCAAAAAAATCAGGAAAAAGTTGCCAACCAAAATTAAAGATTTAGAAATTTGACCCCACACTCTCCGAAGAGCCTACTTTTTGGAATACTGAGTAGAGCGAGGAGAATCTTGAGAATAACTTTTCACTGAATCACGAAACACTGTTGCAATCGCTTTACTGTCAACTTTAATATACTCAAAACAAGCCTAAAAATTACCAGTGAATAATTATTCATTGGTAATTTTTCATTATTAATTCATAAAATAATCCTTATTCAAGGTGATAGATATCACAATTACCCAGTGATCAACATCATCAGATCCATAGAAACTTTTGAGTAGTATTTGGGAATACTTGATAATAAACCCTATTTTAGTATTTATAATCCATGAAAATCACTCTTACTCTGTGTACTTCGGCTCTTTCTGGTAGTCTCCTTCTCGCTGGTGGAGCAGCTATAGCACAAGATTATTCTCGGACCAGTCCCCATAATTTTGATAATTGTGACTATAGTAATTATATAATCACCAACAGTGGCCGCTGTGTTGATTTATCTGGAGATGAGTCGAATCGCTATAACTTTTATGAGGCAAAATTTTTTACTGCTTTAAAAAATTTGGGTATTTCTATCAGTTACGAAAGTTGTGAAGCGGGTATTTTGGGTTATTATCAACCTGGTTATAATCGAATGACCATGTGTCAAAATAATCGACAAGATTTCAAACTTTATATTGAAACCTTGGCCCATGAAAGTTGGCACGTTGTTCAAGATTGTGCTTCGGGATTAGATAATGGATCAATTGTTCCAATTATGAAGACTGATGCAGCTACCTTTCGCTCAATTTTAGCCAGTTTAAATTCGGCTGATTGGCAAAGTTTAAATCTTTATGATCCTCGAGCTTTACCTTATGAAGGGGAAGCTTTTCTTATGGAAAAACACCCTGATAAAGTTTTAGCTGCTTTAAATGCTTGTGCGTCTCGTCAATAGAATGCAGTGATTATTGATTATTCGTTGTCTACAGCAGTCATCGGGTAATCAATAATTTGCGTTTTGCAAATTATTCTCCCCTAACTCTCAACTATCCACTACAATAGAGAAAATCCATAAGTAAATGTACCATCACAACAAATACCTATGACCAGTGCCAAGTTTCAAAACCCTGTGTCTCTATCTGGCCGAGAAATGCAAATTCTCGATCTCGTTTCAACTGGTTTGACTAATCTGGAAATTGCCCAGAAACTTGAGATTAGTAAGCGTACTGTTGATAATCATATCAGCAATATTTTGACCAAAACCAAAACGGAAAATCGTGTAGAGTTGGTTCGCTGGGGATTACAATGGGGTAAAGTTTGCCTCAATGATGTTAATTGTTGTTTGCTTCCCTCTGATGGTGAAGTTGCTTCCTAAAGGGTTGAGTCGTTATCCTAAGCTTTTAAGTGGCAGTATTGTTTTTAGTTTAGTCGGTTGTACTAACTCAGGGTTTATTACTCCTCCGATTCAAACGTTGGGAAATACCTTAAATACTCGGTCTTCCGAACAACATCCGCGTTTTTCTTACGAGGGTAAATACTTAGTTTTTGCCTCTGACCGCCAAGGAAAGCGTAGTGTTTTGCTGTATGATCAAATCAACGGTCGGTTATTACCTTTACCGGGATTAAATCAGCCCGGAACCGTACAAGACCAACCTGATATTAGTGCAGACGGACGTTACATCGTTTATGTTTCCGAGCAAGAAGGAAAACAAGATATTTTTGTTTACGATCGCCAAACTTTACAAGCTAACAACATTACTAAAAATATCTTAGGAGAAGTGCGTCATCCTACCATTAGTGGGAATGGTCGTTTAATTGCCTTTGAGTCTAACCGTTCAGGACAATGGGATATTATTATCTATGATCGGGGTTTAAATATCCCTTTATCTCTTCCAGGAGGTTCTGATTGACACTCCCACCGTTAAGTTTACGCTCTCCATGGGGGATTCTTGGTTCTTAAACACAAAGTTTTCTAGTTTGACCAAACAGTTGCTAAAACATATCGTTGCTCTGCAGTTTATATACTGGTCGAGGTTTCATTCCACCGTTAACATTGTGTAACGGGGATCTTCAGCTTGACATTAAAGATAATACTATCAAAAACTTTCCTCAATCTCTGTTTCCACTGTGGGGAGTTTAGAAAAGGGATTATAAAATAGACTACCGGTTTGGGGAGGTAAAGTGGGATCACCAATAATTTCTGTTACTCCTTTGATCACTCCGGTTAAAGGAATAGCAAGAATAACCCCTAATAAACCGCCAATTTTTGCGCCAAGTAATAAAGCAATAAAAATTACCACTGGAGGGAGTCCCGTGAGATTTCCCATGATTCGAGGGGCGACTAAGTTATCTTTAATTTGTTGAATAATAACCGCAATAACTAATACTTGTATTGCCAACCACCAATTAATAAACGTTAAAATAATAGTAACAGTACCAATTCCCAAAGTTGCACCAATAAAGGGTAAAACTTCCATCACCCCGATAAAAACAGCAAAGAGGAGAAAAAAGGGAATTCCTAATAGTCGAAAAGCAACGGTTAGGGTAACGGCCATAAATAAACCTAAGAGTAATTGACCGGTAAAAAATCGTTGTAGATTTTTTTCTAAGGTAATGGTTAAAACGCCACGAACTTGAGGGGAAAAAAAGCTTATTACACCCCGCCAAATTTTTTCCCCATCCAGTAACATATAAAAAGAAATAACGATAACAACAATTAAATCGATAAACCAATTAAAGGTTCCTAATACTAAACCAAAGCTCGTAGAAGCAATATCTTTGGTTTGTGCCTCTATTTTAGTTAATATTTGGGATGTCAAAAACTCAAGATCGATGGGTAAGTTTTTCGTATTAATTGCTCCTTGTAATGTTATCAATTGTTGTTGTCCTTCTTCTAATAAACTAGGTAATTTAGTAATTAGTTGTTTCCCTTGATTGACCACAGGTGGTAAAAGGGTTATTGCTAAAAAAGTTACCAGTAAAATTGCGCCTAAATAAACTAAAGTAGCAGCTAAAGAACGAGGAATAATTTTTTTAAGAGCGCGCACAGGATAACTCAATAAAAAAGCGATTAAAGAAGCGGTTAAAATTAAACTAATTAAGCCACCAATGTAACTCAATGTCTTAACTGTTAACCAACCTGTGACTAAAATTAGTAGCCAAGTAACTAAAATTTTCTGAGGGCGAGAAAACCAAGCATTCATGAGTTATTTTTAACCATTGATAATGAACAGTTTATGATGATAAATCACTCACCAAAGGGGTGGGATAAGCATTAAAATTCGCTTTTTTAAGAGCTTGAATAACAGAGGTTTCATTCCGTACCCAATAATCTTGACCTAAACGAATTAATTGCCGATTTTGTCCATTACCAATAATGGCAATTACCGGTATTTTACCTTGATTTTTATCCCCAGAATATTGTTGAAGAATTCCCTTCAAACTATGATAAGCAACTTGGTTGACTGCTTGTTCAAAACTTAAATTTACCATCACCATTCTCACAGTTTCTACCGGTTCAGCATCATCTACAATCAACTGTACTTTATCATCTCGATAGTCAATTTTTCCCCAAACAATAAGACGAGAATCTTCTGTTAAAATCTCTCGAATTCTTTTATAACTTTCAGGAAAACAAACCCCTTCTACTTGGGCTGAACCATCTTCTAAAACCAAAAAAGCCATCTGATCGCCTTTTTTAGTTATGTATTGTTTAACTTCATTAACCATAATGACAGCACTTACTTTTGTTTTGGCTTTTTGTTCTGCTATTTCATTTAAGTTAATAGGGGATAAAATTTTTGCAGCTTTTTTGATAGCTGTTAAGGGATGTTCAGAAACATAAAATCCTAGATGTTCTTTTTCTAATTTTAGTTTATCTTGTAATGAATAATCTTCTACAGGGGAAGAACGAGGTGCGTGTTGAAAATCCGTATTTGATGCGGTTGTTTCCTCGGTTTGTCCACTCATTAAATCAAACAAATTGAGTTGGCCACTTTCTTTCTCTTTTGCCCGTTTTTGGGACCAGGCAATGACTAATTCTAAATCATTAATCAGTTGTTTTCGATTAGGGTCAATGGAATCAAATGCGCCGGAATAAATTAAGGTTTCTAAAGCCCTTTTATTAACAGATCGTAAATCAACATAAGAGCAAAAATCCGCTAGGGATTTAAACGCTCCTTCTGCTTCTTCACGGGCCTTTAAAATGGTATCAATTGCACCTTCTCCTAAGTTTCTAACTGCCGATAAACCAAACAAAATTTGTTTACCAATGGGTGTAAAATCTTTTTGAGAATGATTGATATCAGGGGGTAAAACATCAATACCCATTTTTTGACAGTTTTCCCGATATTTTTCCACTTTATCTTGACTATCACTACTAGCTGTTAGTAATGCTGTCATATATTCCACAGGATAATTGGCTTTTAAATAAGCTGTTTGATAAGTGACATAAGCATAAGCAGTAGAATGGGATTTATTAAAACAGTTAGAGGCAATTAGTCCATTTTCTAGTAAAAAGTTATGATCTTTGGCCACTCCAATGTCATAGACATCCCGTGTTCCTAGGGATTGACGACGAATAATTTTAACCATATCTTGTATTGAAAGTTGTGACTTATATATTGATTATATTACCTTGCTAAACTAGAAAGAAGGGCCGGAAGCAGCAAAAATTGAGAATGAAAAATATTGAGTAATGTAGAATATAGAATTAATTTTTCTGCTCACTCTACATTCTTCATTCTCAACTACCTTGATCAAGTGGTTTCCAAGCAAAACCTACACAGTATTGTCATAAACCATTCAACTATTGATGAAAAGGACAACCAGAGGTCAACTTTTTAAGAAAGGTACTATTGTCAAAATAATGCTCAACTGAGATGATTTTTAGATTATCTGTGACTTTAGCAATACTCATACCCCTAATTTCAATGGTTTCTCCCGTGGGTTGATAGTCTTTATATGGGCCGCTAAAGGTTCCCCAATGTCGCCATTTAAACGTCACATTTGGCGGTCCAGATAACACCTCAATTAGTTCCCATAAGAAACCATTGGGAAAAGCTTTATGAAACAATTCAAACGAGGATTGAAAATCTTCTGCGGTGGGATCATAACCTGGGGTTTTATCAATAAAAAGATTATAAGTGCCTTGATCACTTACATCTTGTGCGCTATACATAGGGCCGCCATTACTACTCATTTGAAACTTATCAGCAACAATGGATAACCATTGTTGAGGATCAGTTTTATGAGACGCTTCCATTTCAAAGGTTCTCACTAAATTTTGGGCGATCGCCTCTAATGATCCTGGGGGGTGATTGTACTTGCTTTCTTTGTGTAAAAATTGGTCTGTATGGGAATAGTCTGGCTTTTCTCCATTTCGCCATTTAACTCCTTTATCATGATCTAAGACCGTATTGCGATCTTGTACCCAAAGGGGCAATTCAGCACTGTGATCACTGCTCATTGATAGTTTCCTGTGGCGATTATTCTTTATTTCTTGATATTTATTATAAATAATTACTACTTTAATCTCTCTTAAAAATTTCTTTAATTTTATTTCTTAATTCTCAATTCAAAAACATACCTCCCTAAGACTAGGAAGGTATGAGTAAGGGACAAAAAATTGAATTTTTCTGTCCTTTAGAGATCACCCCCTCGAAACGCTAACAGAGCAATGACGATCGGACCTGCAATGACGATCAACCCAACAAAGGTTAATTGAAAAATCGGTTCTAAATTGAGTGCAGCTAATAACTCCATGTTTTCTCCTAAATTTAGCCAATGATTAATATTTAAGGACAGCGAGGTTAAAAAATCCATAGTCCATAATACCTGGGATGGTTTCTTTTTTTTTAAGTAATGTTACAAAAATATATAAACTTTTGTTACAGCCCCCATTCTGGTGATTTGATAAGACTATGCAGCTTCTTCCTGGTGAAGGGATAGGTCAATTTTCTCCAAATGACGGCTACTTTTGGGAGGGATAGGGAGATTTTGTCCACTATGAAAATCTTGCTGAACTTTGTAGGTTAAGCGAGGAGAAATCTGACGAACGATTTGAGTTAACAAGCGATCGCCTGTTTTTTGAATCATAGACAGGGGCAACTTACGGATAAATGGAGGAAACTGAACCGCCACATCCATGGCCAAATGCCATTCAACTTTTGTGATTTTTTGAGGTATGTTAGAACACTTGTGTTTTTTAAAGGCTTTTTCTAGGGCTTTATCCCCTAATTTAGGGGATATTTCTTTAATGGTCATCGAAGCTTCATAATCAACCTCATAACCCAAATAGGGTTCATTAGGAATAGGAATACTGTGCATCCAATAAACCCCATTGACCGGAGGTTCAATAACAACAGCTAATTTTGGTTCAACTTCGTAACCAAAAGAACCAAACCGTCCCACTCTTAAAACATAACCATTGTCGCCAATGGGTTCTGTTTGCATGGGGGCAGCACAACGACAAAACCAACCTTGATGAGCATTGAGATAATTAGCCACTGTTTCAGTATCACTATACATTTCCATATAGCCCACAAATTGGGTCTTAAAATGCACTGGATTGCTTTCTGTGAGTTCTGATAGCTGCTCAGGTTCAAGATGGGTAACGGATACCTTAGATAGCTTCTGAGGATGATTATTGAGCCATTGACATTGCATGATGATTGCTTAAAAAGTTAGTTGACAGGGATTTAGGGATTGGTCTTAGCTGGTCAAACTCCTAAAATTTCACGAAAGTTACGAAACTTCATACAATAAAGAAATGTTACAGCATTTATTTTAAATCAAGTTCAAGGAGTGTAACCATGAAAGCCTTAGTAGCAGGAGCAACAGGAGAAACGGGCCGTCGAATTGTCCGAGAATTGGTCAATCGTCAAGTTGCCGTTAGAGCATTGGTTCGTAATCTGGAGACAGGGAAACAAGTATTACCCCCTGAGGCCGAGTTAGTAGTAGGGGATGTTCTGGATCTCGACAGTGTAACCAAAGCTGTAGCGGACTGTACCGTATTGGTGTGTGCTACAGGTGCCAGACCTAGCCTTGATCCTAGCGGACCTTATCAGGTGGACTATCAAGGGACAAAAAACTTAGTTAATATTGCTAAAGACCAAGGAATAGAGCAATTTGTCCTTGTTTCTTCTTTATGTGTGTCCCAATTTTTTCATCCCTTAAATCTTTTCTGGTTAGTTTTATACTGGAAAAAACAAGCGGAAACTTATTTAGAAAATAGTGGATTGAAATACACGATTGTCCGTCCTGGTGGCCTTAAGAACGAGGATAACTCAGAGCCAATTCTGGTGTCATCCGCAGATACCCTGTTTGAGGGAAGTATTCCCCGCACCAAAGTGGCCCAGGTTTGCGTAGATTCTCTGTTTAAAGATGAATATCAGCAACGTATTTTAGAAATAATTACTCAACCGGCTCAAGCTTAAAAACATCAACGAAATTCTAGATTCAACTATTTAAGGATTAGCAATTAATTATTATGGAATATCGAAGATTTGGTCGTACAGAATTAGAGATGCCAGTGTTTTCCTGTGGCGGAATGCGTTATCAATATAAGTGGAAAGATGTTCCTCATTGGCAAATTCCTCGAGAGAATCAACGGAATTTAGAAGCTACCATTAACCGAGCTTTAGAAGTAGGAATTAATCACATCGAAACGGCTAGGGGGTATGGCACATCCGAGATGCAGTTGGGCAAGGTTTTGCCGAAATTTCCTAGAGAAAAATTAATTATTCAAACCAAAGTATCACCTAAAGAAGATGCAAAAGAATTCCGTCGTCAATTTAATAAATCTTTGAAGTTTTTACAGTTGGATTATGTTGATTTATTAGGAATTCACGGAATTAATACTGATGAAATTTTAGACTATTGTTTACGTCCAGGGGGCTGTTTAGATGAAGCCAGAAAATTCCAAGAACAAGGAAAAGTTCGTTTTATTGGATTTTCTACTCATGGATCTACAGAAATTATTAAAAAGACCATAGAAACGGATTGTTTTGATTATGTTAATCTCCATTGGTACTACATTAATCAAACAAATTGGCCAGCTATAGAGGCAGCCCATAAACATGATATGGGTGTGTTTATTATCAGTCCTTCTGATAAAGGAGGAAAACTTTATGATCCTCCTGAAAAATTAGTAAAATTATGTCAACCCTTAAGTCCGATGGTATTTAATAATCTTTTTTGTTTATCCCATCCGCAAGTCCATACCCTCAGCTTAGGGGCTGCTAATCCTAGGGATTTTGACGAGCATTTAAAGACTCTTTCTTTATTTGACGATCCCCAAACGATTCTAGAGCCTATTGTGACTCGATTAGAAGAAGAAGCCAGAAAAGTATTAGGAGAAGATTGGTTTACCACTTGGCATCATGGTTTACCTGAACATCACACAACCCCAGGAAAGATTAATATTAAAACAATTTTATGGCTACGGAATTTAGCCCTGGCTTACGACATGATCGAATATGGAAAAAAGAGATATAATTTATTGGGAAATGGCGGTCATTGGTTTCCTGGGCAAAATGCAGAGAATGTTGAAAAATTGGATTTATCTCAATGTTTAATTCAAAGTCCCCATCGGGATAAAATTCCTGATTTTCTAGTAGAAGCCCATGACTTATTAGGAGGGGAATCAGTACAAAGATTGTCTCAAAGTTAAATGAGCATTTTGTTATTCATTTGACCAATAAAAACCACTTCTGTCGGGGCTTAATAATATTAAGCCCTACTCGCTACTGAGATGCCCCCTTATCCTGAATTTGAGATATGATATCTAGTGCTATGGTTTAGATAAGTCCTTTATAATCTAAAGTCGCCCTAAAAAGGCGAGGCTTTAAACCCTATTTTTCGGTAAGCACAATGTCCGATTTCAATCCTTCTGTTGAGTCAAAACCAATTGTTTTAGATGTTTTGCCAGATTTTACGATTTCTGGACAACGATGTGCTGCTCGCCTTCAACAACACATCGATCTTTTATTATTAGCTCTTGAGGCCCTGGAATTAGGGGCTTCAGAGAAGATGTTAACAACGGTGAAACACTTCAATCTTCAGGACATCATCAAAAACCGTATTGCACTGTGGCGACTCCGTTCGAGTAATCCTTGGCGACGGGCTTACACCCGTGATACTTTAACGATTGAGCAAGCGAAAGCCTTGGTTATCATTGCCAATTATCGTGTCAAACCCTTAACCATACAAATTCGTCAATTATTGCTGGCAGAACAGCAAATGCGCGAGAAGGGTTTACCAGTAACTTGTCACTTTCTTTTAGCTGAGTATTTAGATCAATTTCGCGCCCATTTTCGTAGTCGCATGAACCCTCGTCGTGCTAAGGTTTCTGTTTATCTCGCATCGGAAGAAGAGTTAAATGAACTGGCTTTGTTATTACTCAAACAGCTATTATTCTGTACAGGAACCACTGGTTTGCAAAGGTTTTGGATTAGTTTATTTGATGGGGAGGTTGCGTGAATATTCAACGTAAATATAGTTTACCGAATTGCACATTACTCTTAGAAGGATTGAGTAATAGTCTATCTCCCAGTGATACCAGCGATCCTCGTCCTGTCCTTTCCATTTTGGTCAATGTTCAATGTCAATTTATGGGGATTGAGGAAAAATTACAAGGGGGTCGTGATTTGCTGGAGAATTTGGCAAAAACAGTGAGTGAATATACTCAAGGGTATCTCAGTGGCATTCCCCATCCTGTTTATGGTCAAGCGGAAGAAGATAAAATTAATCTAGAGAGGGTTGCCGATGAACATCTTCATCGCCTAACTTGGTATCCTGGCACCCAAAGCGAAAAATCGGTAGAAATTCTCTTAACAACCATTCAATTATTTGATTTAGTAGAAAGCATTGATCAGTTTTTTGCTGATAGTCGCACCTTACCAGACCTAACCCTACAATTGCAACCGATTTCCCGTCGTTATCGTCCCCCAGATGAACCCTTGGCACAGCGAGCGGTTCCTGCTACGTTAGGGATTGCTAGTTTGGTTGTGGCTGCGTTTGCACTATTTTTCATTCCTAGTCCTGAAATCACAGAACCAGAACCTGACTTATCCCCACCTCCTACGGAAACAACGCCGTCTGAAGAACCTTCTTCTGAGACTCCTCCTCAGTAAATCAAATATTTTGGGGCTAGTGGGGGGAAATTTAAGGAGTTATGGAGATAATGCTTTCCTTAAAACTGTCAAGAATCCTTACCAATCAATCACGGAGTGAGGTTTTCGTTCCTCAATCGAGGATGAGAGACGGGTAAGAGGTTTTGTGATAAGATGGGTGTGGTGGTGAGGAAAGAATAGTGAATTGCAGCCCGAATTGGAGTGTATCCATCCAAGATGAGAGTGAAAGACAGTCATAAGACGGGACCTCGAGAACTTGGGAAATACGATAAAAATTGCATAAATCAGATACCGAGTGTCTAGTTCTCAATCACCTTGATAACTAGACAATGAATAAAAATCCCCAGGTACTCTGGGAAACGAAAATTCCTGATTAGTCGTTCTGTCGGGGGACAATGGGAGATGTTTCATTGTTTTTACCAATGTGTTCTATATAAGTGACGAAACCTCGTCTCAACGGGAATGATATCCCAATACTTTGTCGTTAGTTAGGGAAACCCTGATGGAAGCGGACTAGGTATGAGGATGTCACCATGAAGATAGAATGGCTTACCCCATAGAAATGTACCTATTAGTTGTTTTCTTTCCCACAAGTTCAGTACAGGCAAGGGGAAAAATGCCAAGGATGATCCACTGCTGTTTCTAATCTAAACGTCAACCGAAACAAAACGCATAAAATCCAAACAAGCACCTATCATTAACCCTAGAGGAAAAAATTATGATCGTCGTGATGAAAGTTGGTTCACCTGCCGAGGAAATTCAACGCATTGGCCAAGAATTTGAAGGTTGGGGCTTGAATCCTGAGAAAATCGTCGGTAAACACAAAGTCGTGATCGGGTTAGTTGGGGAAACGGCTTCCCTTGATCCCCTGCAAATACAAGAAATTAGCCCTTGGATCGAAACTGTGTTACGGGTAGAAAAACCCTTCAAACGGGCTAGTTTAGAATACCGTCACGGAGAATACAGTGAGGTCATCGTTAATACCCCAGATGGACCGGTAGCAGTGGGTAAACATCATCCCGTTGCTGTGGTAGCCGGGCCTTGCTCAGTGGAAAATGAGGCAATGATCGTCGAAACCGCTAAACGGGTTAAAGCAGCAGGGGCAAAATTTTTACGAGGAGGTGCCTACAAACCTCGGACTTCTCCTTACTCCTTCCAAGGCCACGGCGAAAGTGCTTTAGAACTCTTAGCTGCAGCCAGAGAAGCTAGTGGGTTAGGTATTATCACAGAAGTCATGGATGCAGCCGACTTAGATAAAATTGGGGAAGTTGCTGACGTGGTACAAGTTGGGGCGAGAAATATGCAAAACTTTGCCCTCCTGAAAAAAGTTGGCGCACAAGATAAACCTGTTCTCCTCAAACGAGGAATGTCAGCTACCATCGATGAATGGTTGATGGCAGCTGAATACGTTTTGGCATCAGGAAACCCCAATGTGATTCTCTGTGAAAGGGGTATTCGTACCTTTGACGGGAAATATACTCGTAATACCGTAGACTTATCAGTGTTACCCGTGCTTCGCTCCTTGACCCATTTACCCATCATGATCGATCCCAGTCATGGAACCGGAAAATCAGAATATGTTCCTGCTATGGCCGCAGCAGCGATCGCAGCCGGAACGGACTCGTTAATGATTGAAGTTCATCCTAACCCCGCTAAAGCGCTATCTGATGGCCCTCAGTCTTTGACACCGGATAACTTTGATCGTGTGATGCAAGAATTATCAATCGTTGGCACAACCTTAAACCGTTGGCCAAAAGCTGCTGTTGCTTTGGCTTAAGGACAGTTAAGGCGCGAACACAGAGCCAATGAGGCAATAATTAACTCCCAAGCTAGCTTGCCCCGTGCTGATCGGCACGGGGCAAGCTTTTGAGCAACTAAATATTTAAAATGGCGGGTTGGGTTGGGCGTAAAAACTCATCATGTTTTTATTCCGTAGCCCAACCCACCGGACAAGAGAGCTATGAATGATAACGAATCAACTATTTATGACGGGAATAGTCATCCTGAAAACGAATGATATCGTCTTCTCCTAAATATTCCCCATTTTGCACTTCAATCAGGATTAGTTTAATGACCCCTGGGTTTTCTAAACGATGGGAGGTACATTGAGGAACATAAGTGGACTGATTTGCCGCTAAAATCTTTTCTGTGTCGCCACAAGTCACTTTAGCGGTTCCAGATACCACAATCCAGTGTTCGCTACGATGATGGTGCATTTGTAGGCTAAGACGATGACCTGGATTAACTTCAATCCGTTTGATCTTATAACCGGGCCCTTCTTCTAGGGTAGTAAAGGAACCCCACGGACGCATTTCCGTGGCAGCAACTCCGCTATGAGCGACAGAGAAAGGGATAGCAGCAAGATCACTTTTTTTATTTTCTTTAGCCTGAACCATAAATATTACGCCTCTAAGTATACAAAAGTTAAAATTTAAAGGTTTAAACCGACTGTGGAACAAGATAGCACAAATTACTCAAAATGGCTGTGATCTGAGAAACTTTTAGATGATCTTTAAAAGTTAAAGAAATATTACAAAAAAAGTCCAGCAATACAAGCAGTCATAAAACACGCTAATGATCCTGCAATCATGCTTCTCAGTCCTAGTTTAGCTAAGTCTGGTTGACGACTAGGGGCGATCGCAGTGATTCCTCCAACCTGAATACCAATGGTTCCTAAGTTAGAAAAACCACATAATGCGTAGGTGGCAATGGTTTGACTGCGTTGGGAAATGGTTTCTTCTTCAATTAATGTTTTTAAATCTAGGTAAGCAATAAATTCATTTAAAATTGTTTTTTTCCCCAATAAGATTCCTACTTGTAAGCAATCTTGCCAAGGTATTCCCATTAACCAAGCTAAGGGAGATAGTAAATAAGAAAAGATGAATTCTAAGGATAAGTTTTGTATTCCTAGGGGTTGACCTATTGCTCCTAGAATACCATTTCCTAAAGCAACTAATCCTAAAATAGCAATTAACATTGCTGCTACATTTAAGGCTAATTTCAGTCCTTCTAAGGCACCATTTGTGGCTGCATCAATGGCATTAGCATAGGGGGTTTTTAGGTCTATCTTAATGTCCCCACTGGTTTCAGATTTATTCGTTTCGGGGTACATAATTTTAGAGATAGCTAAAGCAGCAGGAGCAGACATTACAGAAGCAGAAATTAAGTGAGTTGGAGAAATTCCCATGGCAATATATGCGGCCATTACGCCTCCAGCGATAGTAGCAAAACCCCCTGTCATAATAGCGTGTAATTCTGATAAAGTTAGGGATTTTATATAAGGTTTAATCATTAAGGGAGCTTCTGTACAACCGACAAAAATATTAGAAGCACAACTTAAGGTTTCAGCCCCGGATGTTTTCATAGTACGCATCATTATTTTACTAATAATATTAACCATTTTCGGTAAAATCCCGTAATGGTATAAGATGGCAATAAATGAGGCAAAAAAAATAATTGTTGGTAATACTTTAAAAGCAATAAAATGTTCTTCAAAGCTTTCTCCAAAGACAAATCTAGCTCCTTCATCAGAATAATCTAAAAAAGTTTTTATGATGTTACCTAGCCATTGAAAAATAGTTATTCCAATAGGGGTTTTTAAAATAAAGATTCCGAGAAAAAACTGTAGTCCTATTCCCCATGCTACTGTGGTCCAACGAATGGCAGTGCGGTTAGAAGAAAGAGAATAAGCGAAGGCAACAAATCCGATTAAACCTAATAAAGATATTAAACGTTCCAGCATCTTTTTTAAAACAAAATATAATGATGTTATAGGGAGTCAAAAAAACCTTGTTTATTTTTACACAACTGGATAATTTCTTCAATAGCATCCAGATTTATAACCCCATAGATATGAGGAAATTTCTGAGAATCATCAATATTTTCAGCAAGATTAGGATTGGGATGTATAGGAGATTCCCATTGAAGCTTGGCAAGTAATTTATCAGGGTTTATGATAAGAATAATTAGTTGCTCATAGTTACTATAAAATGTGTTAGCAATGGTTAAAACTTGAGATTTAGTAGCACAGTGAATAAAGCCTTCTGTTTCTAAAGAATCGCATTTATAGACCTTATTTTGTTTGGCTTTTTGCCAAGTTTCGGGAGTGGTAATGTGAAAAATCATAGTATTAATTATCTATGGAAGAATAGGCTTGATATCTAACTTCTTGATGAGGAATACCTAATTTAATTCCTGCTATTTCAAAAGCTTCTTTTACCCTTAAGCGAAACTCTCGTCCTATGGCCCATTGTTGCATTGCTTGTGTTTTAATCCAAACTTGAATTAAGATGCCTTGATGGGAAACATTATCAACCCCTAAAATAGCGGGCGGTTCAATAATTTTATCTTTCCAGATAGGATCCTTTTGTATTTCTTCACTTACCTTACTAATGACAGTTAATGCTTTTCTGACATCAGCATCATAAGCAATTTCTATTTTAAATTCAACCCTTGACCAATCTTTAGTTAAATTTTCAACAATAGAAATCTTACTATTAGGAATGGTGACTAAACGTCCTTCTGAACCTCTAATTTGTGTTATATAAATGTTCATATTTTCGACAAATCCGCAGACAGTTCCCACTTGAATCACATCCCCAATGGCATAACGATCTGTCCATAGAATTAAGATCCCATTGAGCATATCTTCTACTACATTTCGAGATAAAAATGCAAAGACAAAAGCCACACTTCCTACACTGGCTAATACAGTTAAATCAATGCCTAGAAACGTAACAGTTACTGCTGTAGCAATAACTATAAAAAGAAAGGTTGAGCCACTTTTTAGAGCATTAGAATAGGTGCTAACTCGTAAGGTATAACGATTAGAGTTTGGGTTAATTAATTGTGCTTCTCTCGCCCATTTATTAAGAGAGTAATCAATTAACAAATTACTCAATTTATCCCCTATATTAGCGGACATCCAAATTAAAGGAATAGCGATAGATTGTCCTAAAAAGAAATAAGTATAACGACGAGTTTCAGGAAATAGTAAAACAATTAATGTCAACGCTAAGAAAATAAGAAAGATTTGTATCCAAAAAAATAATCCTAGAAATAATTGAGCAATATTTTGCTGTTGTTTAATAATCCCTTGTCTTTTTAATGATAAATTGGGCAAGTTATGACTCAGATTTTGAACCGTGTTTTCAACGATTTGTCTGGCTTTAGCTAAGGCTTTATTGGGCCTATGAATTATTTTTTTAAAAACTTCTAATATTTCTTGTTTATTCAGCCTAGTAATTTGATGATTACTAGGTCTATTTTCAGCCGTTTCATCTATAATATCTGAGGTAGAGAATTCTTCAGAAGCCAAAGATTCTGCATCAATAGTTAAGGCTTCTTGTAATTCTCTTAATTGATGACGAAGATAGCGATTCCAAATTTTTAAAATGTGACGAAATACCCCTATAATAATTAAAGGAATGGCAAGAAGAAAGACAAGAATAATGGCTATTCCTACTCTAGCAAAGGGATAAGATTGATCAATTTCATAAGCCCAAAGTGCCTGATTAATACTATCAGAAATTAATCCTCTCCATTCTTGCGCAATATCATCAATTAATTTCCCTTGATGAAGCTGATCAGCACGATTAACTGTTACAATCGTTTGTGCTGATAACCCTAACTCAAGTTGTCGGGGAACAAAAACAACAGTTTGATTATTTCTAATTCCAATTTCAATTTTTGGTGTAGCAGGATGTTTTCCTAACTTATCTCGATTAAAAAATAAATTCTGCCAATTCTTAATCGCACCAAAGGTCGATGTGCTAAGATGATCTTGAAGCATGAATTCAGACTGGCGAACCCGATCATAAATTGAATCATAAATGGTTTGTATCTTCCTAGCCCTTTCTTCAACCTTAACAGCAGCATCGTCAGGATTGTCAACAGCAACCTTAAAAATTTTGTCCAAACCTCCAAATAAATGAACCTCACTACACCACAGTCGTCCACAACGTTGTGCTTTGTTGACATCCCACCAGGGAGTTTCCGTTTTAATACTGCTATTATTGGAGGCACTAAGCACAGGGAGTTGTCCTACGGTTATCGGTGTCCAAGTGATACTAATCAGCAGGGTTGTTAAGAAGAGGATAAAACTGCGGACGACAAACCCTCTCATACAATTGTTCCATAGGATTGATAAGTATTTCCCCTCAGTGAGTCTCGGAAGTATTTGTTGTCTGATATGAGTCTTGATTGATTTGCAAAGGTCTGTCAGAAGATAAAAACTCCTCATAAAATTAGCTGTATTCATAGATGAAAGTCATTAGTGTTTATAGATAAATATAAATTTAAACGGATATACTGGTTATGTAGTGTAACCGCTAATGGCAATAAATTCTCAATATATCATTGTCATTACCTAATTTGTCATGATATGATGACAATAGATGGAGGGTGTGATTATAAAGGTTTGTTTAACGTTTTAATTGTTAGTTGCATTTAGGGTTTTTGTTATTACAGTGATTAAGCTTTATTGGCTGTCTGAGGTTAACCCCCAAATTCGTCCTATTATTGGGGAAAAAGCATGGACATTGAGCCAGCTTCTGCAAAGTGGCTATCCTATTTTTCCTGGTTTTGTCATTAGTTCAAACACATTTAAAGCGTTTTTAGAAAACTTGAATGATGTGAATTCATTACTAGCAGATTTTCCAGAGTCATCTCTTCATTTAGACGTAGATAATCCTCGAATATTACAGTCCGTTGCCCAGCAAAGTCGTCAGTCTATTTTAAGTTTATCATTCCCTGATCACTGGAAAGAACTATTAGAACAAGCAACAGCAAAGTTAGATAGTAGTTCATTGATTCTCCGAACTTCTTTAAGTGGAAATTTCTCACGAAATCAAGATATTTCTGGTTTAGCTCCTGCGCAAGTTTGCTGGAATATTGGTGAAAATTTAGAAATAGCAATTAAGGAAATTTGGAGCCAATTGCTAAATGCAAAAAGTTTGTTTTATTGGCAACGTCTTGGTATTAAAATTGAACAGTTAAACTTAGCAATTCTAGTACAACCGATGGTAGACGCAATTTCTTCTGGTGTGAGTATTAATCATTATAACTCTATTAAAATACAGGGAAACTGGGGTTTAGGTCATAGTTTACTTCAAGGAAAAATCTTAGCGGATTACTGGAAAATAAATAGTTTATCGGGGGATATTATTGAGAAAAAAATAGGCAAAAAGCCTTGTGCCTATCGGTTAAAAAATAATAAAATAACAGATAAAAATTGTTTAGAATCTTATTTAGTCAGCCCTAGGCAGCAGGATGAATACTGCTTAGATACTGAGGGTATTTCTCAAATATTTCAAATTAATAAAAAGTTGCAAAAATCTTTCATGGATTGGTCTTCTTTAGAATGGATATGCTACCATTCTGCTGAAGATTCATCGCCACAAATAGCAATCACGCAATTAATTCAATCTCCTTATAATCTGTCATTTCAAGAGACAAAACCAGCAACCATCACTGCTAGCTCCCAATCCCAGTTACAAGGGGTTGCTGCATCTCCAGGAAGGATTCAAGGTATTGTTCATCTCCTTGATCACAACAGTGATTCAACTGAGTTAACCAAGGGTATTATTGTTGCTCAAAAAATTCATCCCTTTCAACTATCTTCCCTCAAACAAGCATCAGGAATCATTACAGAAGAAGGTGGAATTACGAGTCATGCAGCTATTTTAGCCAGGGAGCTAGGTATTCCTGCTGTGGTGAGTATTCCTGGGGCAACCAGTTGGTTACAAACAGGAGATTCTATCCTACTTGATGGAGATACAGGCACTATTTCTTTGAATACATTAAATGAAGAAAAAATGAGCCTTGAAAAACCTTTGTTATCTCGATCAACAGCTTTTAATTATCCCATTGGGACTAGATTAATGGTTAATTTAAGTCAACCCAGTTCCTTAAAAAAAGTTATGGGTTTACCCTTAGATGGATTAGGTTTGGTTCGTTCAGAATTAATGTTATTAGATTTATGTACGCCTCAACCTTTAAAGGAATGGCTTCGTCATTCTCAACAGCAAAATATCATTGCTAAACTGACACAAAGAATAACTGAATTTGCTGATTTTTTTGCCCCTTGTCCTATTTTTTACCGAACCTTTGATGATAAGTTTTCAGTTGATCAAGATCGCAGAGGAACAGCAGGGTATTGTCTTGATTCAAACCTATTCTGCTTGGAATTACAAGCTTTATTACAAGTGCAACAACAAGGGTATAACAATCTTAATATTATTTTGCCTTTTGTGAGAACAGTTGATGAATTTCGCTTGTCCCTTGAGTTAATTAAAGGGTTTCAATTAACTGCTTCTCCTGATTTTCAAGTATGGATCATGGCAGAAGTACCTTCCGTTATTTTTGAACTCTCGAATTATGTGAAAGCAGGGGTTCAAGGGATTGCCATTGGCACGAATGATTTAATTCCCTTATTATTAGGAATAGAACGGAATAAAATCTACGGTGAACATTTTTCTTCTGCTTATCAATCTGCTGTTTTTAATGCTTTAAAACAGCTAGTTTTAGAAGCTAAACGACTACAAATACCCAGTTCCATTTGCGGTCAAATTGTGGTTAATTCTACTAATATAATTGAGCATTTAGTCTCATGGGGAATCACCCATATCTCTGTTGAACCTGAAGCTGTTGAAACTACTTATGAGGCGATCGCCCGTGTAGAAAAAAGATTAATTTTAGACTATGCTAGGGAAAAGATGAGGTTTTAAAGCGGAGAAGTTCGTTCACTCTTTTAGTCAATCAAATGATTAGATCGTTTGTAGTTCATTGGAAAGATAACCAAGAATAATTTGCTGATTGGTATGAGGATCTCGGAGTAAAATGACTCCTTTTTGTTCATTATCATCTGTTTGAATGACTCCATAACCGATGAGATCCTCTTTAACCCCTTCCAGAAGTTTCACAAATAATCCTTCTTGAAAGGAAAGTTTTTCATGATTTTTAGCTTCAATGACTTCTTCTTCTAGTAAATAATCAAAGTTAACTCCCTCAAACATAAAAACTCCTTAATAAAATATTTATATTTATTTTATCATGATATAGCAATCAGAATTTAGAATTACCCTAACCTCAAGTTGGAGGTTTGAGACAAGGAAGATTTTTCTTTTCTTGGTCGATTATGATATGGGGAGGATACTTTGCCATCCCTCGACCGCTTTTCATCCCCTTTCAAGGGGAGGTTTAAAACCTGTTTTTTCTGTCATAGAGAAGGGCTTTATGTTACTATACAAACAGTAATAAGCAGGACGCAATTGTTAAACTATTTTTATTTTTTTAAATGGCAACTTTTTTAAGACCGTTAAGTTATCAATATCCTTGGTTATATAATACCATTTCACGTTTTAGTTCTTTAGTAGTAGGAGGAGAAAAGAGATTTCGTGGTTTATGTCTTGAAGGGATAAAAATTGATGCCAATACTAAAATTTTAGACCTCTGTTGTGGTAGTGGTCAAACCACTCAATTTTTAGTCAAAAAGTCTTCACAAGTTACGGGGCTTGATGCTTCTTCTATAGCGATTGAAAGGGCTAAAAAAATTGTTCCTGAGGCAACTTATATAGAAGCTTTGGCTGAAAAAATTCCATTTTCTGAGGAAGAATTTAACTTAGTTCATAGTAGTGTTGCGTTGCATGAAATGGAAACAGAACAATTAAGAGAAATTCTTAAAGAGGTCTATCGAGTGTTAAAACCTGGCGGGATTTTTGCCTTTATTGATCTCCATAAACCCAAGAATATTTTATTTTGGCCATCTTTGGCGACATTTATGTGGTTATTTGAAACAGAAACTGCTTGGAGATTGTTAGGAACTGATCTCATTCATGAGTTAAAAAATGTCGGTTTTAGTGACTGTAAAAAAAGACTCTATGCAGGGGGAAGCTTACAAGTTATTCAAGCAAAAAAGTAATATATTAGGAAATGACTCAAATAAAAACATCTCCTAAATTTTGAGACATTTCAGTTAATTTAGATGCTGATAAATTGAACAATTTTTGACAAGCGATCGCCTGACTTTCTACTGTCTGTCCGTAGGAAAATACCCAAGGGATATCTAAACTCATTTCTCTTTGAAACCAGTCCAAAACATAGGGACTTCCATAAATAATTAATGCTTCAACGATTGACTTTTTAAGTAATTTATGGTAACAATCTTTAGAGGTTTCATTAAATCCTGCACTTCCTCGAAAAGGATTACCTCTTACGAAAATTTGTAATAGAGTTTTACTATTATCTTCTAATAGATGAACCAAGGTATTTTGATCAACTAATTGTAAATTATAACCCAACACATTAGGAATAGTAAAGGCTGGCATTTGTCGATGTAAAAAATCAGCATTGAGAATGTCATCAACGACAATTAGATTACGTTTTGTCCTATCAGAGCTTATTTTTAAGGACAAAGTAT
Organism: Crocosphaera sp.; assembly: GCA_051439445.1. GTDB lineage: Bacteria > Cyanobacteriota > Cyanobacteriia > Cyanobacteriales > Microcystaceae > Crocosphaera. The sequence goes on along the minus strand of JBFRWG010000063.1, from coordinate 10,005 downwards.
CGCTATATTTAAGGGAATCGTTAATAATATTTTTTACAGTTTCTCTATCTTCTTTTTGAGATAATTGCTCAATGGAGATATGGTGATGGGTAGGATTAAATAGCTTCTGTTTTGCTCGCCAAATTTTCTTGAGAGATTGGTCTATTCTAGCAACAGTTAATCTCTCTGATTTAACAGCATTATATACTGCATTAATTGCCATTTCTGGATTATCTGGCATCAATAAAATATCTGCCCCTGCTTCTACTGCTTTCACGGCAATCTCTTCAGAGTTAGCAAATTTAGCTACACCCCCCATGATTAAAGCATCAGTAACAATCAATCCCTCAAAGCCCAATTTTTCTCTTAATTTCTCTGTTAAAATTGCTTTAGATAAGGTAGCAGGATGATGTTTATCCCAAGCACTAATTAATAAATGTGCTGTCATAATACTATCAACCTTAGCCGTAATTGCTGCTTGAAAGGGTACTAATTCTATATGTTCTAAACGTTCATTATTATGATTAATAATTGGTAAATCTAGATGAGAATCATTGCTAGTATCACCATGGCCTGGAAAATGTTTAGCTGTTGTTAAAGCAGGATAATTTTTTGCCCCTTTGATAAACGCTGTACTTAACTCACTAACTACCTCTGGACTATCAGCAAAAGAACGAATATTAATAACAGGATTATCAGGGTTATTATTCACATCAACAATGGGGCTTAACAGCCAATTAATGCCAATTCCTAACGCTTCTTTTGCCGTAACTTCTCCCATTTTATACGCATATTTTATCGCTAATGGTAAATCCGATTTAGCAATTTCTCCTAAGGCCATAGGTGGGGGAAAATAAGTCGCTCCGCTAAACCTTTGTCCTACACCTTCCTCAATATCTGCTGCAATAAAGAGAGGGGTTTTTGACCATTGTTGTAACTGTTGTGTTCTTAAGGATAATTCTGCTGCACTGCCCCCTAATAAAATAATTCCACCGAGGTTTAATGTCTCTAACCAATGGGAGAGTTGAGGGTTAGATGCTTCCCAGATGGGGTAAGAAATTTGGTGATCAAACAAATGACCAGAAGCGCGAACAACGATCATTTGTCCGATCTTTTGTTTTAAAGTAAACTGAGTCCAATCAGGTAATAAATTAGTCACAAAGATTAATTATGGTAGTCATCTTCTAGATCAAAAGACTCATTTTCTGGGGGAGTCGTTTCTCGAATTTTGTCAAGGAGATGGAGCATTTTATCCCCTCTTTCAATACCATGATCCTCAAAAAAGGTGACTTCAGGGGCGCGTCTGAGACGAATACGATGTGCTAGTTCTTTTCTAACATAAGCTTCAGAAGATTTTAAACCCTCCATAGTTTCAATTTTGGCTTCCTCTGTGCCATAGATGCTGACAAAAATTTTAGCGTGTTGTAAGTCTCCAGAGAGATCAACATCAGTAATACTGACCATTCCGGCACCAACACGATCATCTTTGATATCAAACAGGATCATTTGAGAGACTTCTCGCTTAATTAACGAGGAAACACGAGAAACTCGACGACTATTAGCCATGTTCGCCCCCTTTCTTTAGCTAATGTGGGCAATATTTAGGGCTTCATCAACCCTATGGGTAATATGGTAGCGCAAAACGTTCTAGAGATGGGAGGTGTGGGGTGTGGGAACTGTGGGAAAAAGGACAGCAATACTATAAACACAAAAGCACTAATGATTTTTGTTCCAAAACAAAACCCCATCCAAAATTCTTAGATGGGGTTTCAATTAGATAAGGGTTTCGAGATTTAACGTTTAGCAATTAAAGTCTGTTCACCACTAGCTAAGTCTAAGGGGAAGTTATGAGCATTGCGTTCGTGCATCACTTCCATACCAATCCCTGCACGGTTGAGAACGTCGGCCCAAGTGCCAATCACACGACCTTGTGAATCTAAAATGGATTGATTAAAGTTAAATCCATTGAGATTAAAGGCCATGGTGGAGACTCCCATGGCAGTAAACCAAATACCAATAACCGGCCACGCTCCTAAGAAGAAGTGTAAAGCACGACTATTGTTAAAGGAAGCATATTGGAAGATTAAACGACCAAAGTAACCATGAGCAGCCACAATGTTATAGGTTTCTTCTTCTTGTCCAAACTTATAACCGTAATTTTGGGACTCGGTTTCCGTTGTTTCACGAACTAAACTGGAGGTGACTAAACTTCCGTGCATGGCAGAGAATAAAGCACCACCGAAGACACCTGCAACACCCAACATATGGAAGGGGTGCATCAAAATGTTATGTTCTGCTTGGAACACAAACATAAAGTTAAAGGTTCCACTGATACCTAATGGCATTCCATCGGAGAAGGAACCTTGTCCAATGGGATAGATTAAGAATACAGCAGTAGCGGCAGATACAGGTGCGCTATAAGCAACACAGATCCAGGGACGCATTCCTAAACGATAGGATAGTTCCCATTGTCTTCCCATCCAGCAGAAAACACCAATGAGAAAATGGAAAATGACTAACTGATAAGGACCGCCATTGTACAACCATTCATCAAGGGATGCTGCTTCCCAGATGGGATAGAAGTGTAACCCAATCGCATTGGAAGAAGGAACCACTGCACCAGAAATAATATTATTTCCATAGAGCAGGGAGCCGGCAACGGGTTCGCGAATACCATCGATGTCAACGGGAGGCGCAGCGATAAAAGCGATGATAAAGCAGATGGTTGCGGTTAATAATGTGGGGATAAGAATCACGCCAAACCAGCCGATATATAAGCGGTTATTAGTGCTAGTTATCCACTGACAAAACCGTTCCCAGAGGGAAGGATTTTGGCTTTGTATGGTGGTTGTCATAGGTAAATAATAACGGAATCACAACAATAATTAAGGACAGATTGTAACAATAACTACCTGCCTTGTTATTTCATAAGTATATTTACATTTCTTGGCAATGATCCACTTTTTTTTGTATATTTTTATAACGTCAAAATGTACTTTTGTTGTTAAAAATAAAGATAAATAAATTTTAGTTAATTAATGTAAAAAACGAGAGGGACTCAGGATCAACTAAAATGGAATAGAGCGATAATGGACAATTTTGAGTAATAAATACAGTTTATGTCTAAGGCAAAACTCTTACAGCCTGATCTAATTTTAGGCGATACGGTTCTCGGTTTGACCAGAGAAATTCTCGATTATTATCAGATTAAGGGATTAGTCTTAGATGTGGATGAAACCCTTGTCCCTCTGAAAAAAGCTTATGTGTCTGAGGAGTTACGACAATGGGTTGATCACATTCGACAACCTCTTCCTATTTGGTTGGTGAGTAATAATATCAGTGAGAACCGCATTGGTCGCATTGCTGACTCTTTAGGGTTACCTTATATTTTTGGTGCGGGGAAACCTTCTCGACGCAAACTCCGTAAGGCTATTCGTGCTATGGAACTGCCCATCTCTCAAGTTGCTATGGTAGGCGATCGCTTGTTTACCGATGTTTTAGCAGGAAACCGTTTAGGAATGTTTACTATCCTTGTCGATCCGATGGTTGATCCTGCTGTTGCTGCTCGTTCCTATCCTATCCATAATATTGAGGTCTGGATCTCCCAAAAATTGGGGGTTTCTCTGATGTCCCCGAAACATAAGTTCACAAAACGCCACAAAAAGATGAAAAACTAAATATAAAGAAATAATTAAGAAATGTAACTTTTGGCAAAACTTAAGCAATTATGTAGACAGTTTCAAATGGGGTCAGCCGATATAAAGACCCTAACTATAAACAGCCATTATCAAACCCTATAATACATCAGCCCTAGTTAAGTTAACTGGGGCTGATGTATGATGAAATAAAATATTTTTAGTAAGTAAACTGTACAGTCATCGGAAAGTGTTTGTAAAAGTAACATTAAAGATAGGTTTGGTTAGGTGGGCAATATTTTTTAGGTTATAATTAGTCTAGATAAGTGTCTAATTTGCCCACCCTACAAGGTTTTGTAATTTTATTCATAATGCGTTTTATAAAGTTTTATAGCTAATAATAGTTTAGCTTCTTCTGGAGACAGTCCAGTAGGTAATTCAATTTTTAGTTCGCTGATACTCATTTATTTTATCGGTAAACAACCAATTCTACAAACATAGTATAATTGATATCTATGATATTAGGCGACCTCTTCCATTACATTGAGATCAATACCGTCAATAATAGGAAAAGAATGACCATTACGAAACCCTAATATTATCCAACCATAAGCGTGCATCTTGCAAATCTTCCCGACAAGTTTCTAAAGTATTAGCATTACTCCAAACTCCTTCACACTGAGGAATTTCTCCATAAAAAGTTCCATCCTCTAATAATTCATAAGTTGCCTTTTGCATTGCAGTAGCGATATATTTAGTCAACATAGAAGGATAAACAATTATTAGCTAATCTTTATAATCTTATTATAACTTCTATACCAGCCTAATTTTAGAGACTTAATAATATTATGCATCTCTGAGGTAATTTCTCTGATCATTTATTTTTAGGTCATATTTAATTAGCTGTCTAGTGTTAGACTAGCAATTATTGATATACCTATAAAAAATTTAACAAATGAACGGACAACCCTTATTTTGTGTTGACAAGTTGTGCATACAATACCCTCATAGTACAACTTGGGCAGTGGATGAAGTTTCTTTTACTCTAGATAAAGGAGAAAAACTGGGTTTGGTGGGAGAGTCTGGTTGTGGTAAGTCCACCATTGGTCGTGCTGTTCTCGGATTGCTGCCAAACTTAACACAAATAGAAGGAAAAATCGAGTTTAAGAGAGACTCTATTTTCAGTTTAAATCATGAAGCCTTAAGGAAGTTTCGCGGGGAAGTAGTAGGATTAGTGTTCCAAGATCCCATGACTCGTCTTGACCCCTTAATGACCATTGGAGACCATTGTTTAGAAACCCTGCAAGCTCATCGTTCAGAATTATCTCATAAAGAAGCAAAAAATGTTGCAGTTCAAACCTTAGAAAAAGTTAAAATTCCTCCCAAACGTTGGGGACAATATCCCCATGAGTTTAGTGGGGGAATGCGACAACGGGTTGCGATGGCCTTAGCATTATTATTAAACCCAAAAATGATTATTGCTGATGAACCCACCACTGCTTTAGATGTTACAGTTGCTGCGGAAATCTTGCAAGAATTAACCCGTCTGTGTGAAGAGGAAGAGATGGGGTTATTATTAATTTCCCATGACTTAGCAATGGTGGGAGAATACTGCGATCGCTTGGCTGTTATGAATGCAGGTAAAATTGTAGAAATGGGTAAAATGGGTGATATTTTGCATCATCCCCAACATGAATATACCAAGTCTTTATTAAAAGCAGCTTTGCACGTTCAAGTAGACGAAGATGACATTAATAATGCAGAAACATGGGAAGCAGATGCAACTTCTACACAACCAATTTTAACTGTCAATAATTTAAAACAATATTTTTCCTTAGAAGGCAATTTTATTCAACAATTTTTTTCAAAAGAAACAGAAGTAATTAAAGCAGTAGATGATGTTAGCTTTGAGTTACACTCAGGAGAAATTTTAGGGTTAGTCGGTGAGTCTGGTTGTGGAAAAAGTACCCTATCTCGAACCATTTTACAGTTGTTAAAAGCGACATCAGGAACTATCGATTTTTTAGGAGAAGATTTAACCCAACTTTCTGAAAAAGAAATGCGTTTAAAACGTCGTCAACTACAGATGATTTTCCAAGATCCTCACGCTTGTTTAAACCCCTTAATGACAGTAGGACAAAATATTGCCGATCCCTTATTTATTCATCAGTTAGCCACAGCAGAAACAGCAAAAAAAGAAGTATTTACCATGCTAGAACGAGTTAAATTAACCCCTGTTGAAGACTATTATAACCGTTATCCAAAAGCATTGTCAGGAGGACAACAACAACGAGTTGCCATTGCGAGAGCATTAATTACTAAACCTAAATTAGTCATTTGTGATGAACCTGTTAGTATGTTAGATGCGAGTGTACAAGCACAAGTTTTAGAGTTAATGTCAGAGTTAAAAGATGACTTTGACTTAACCTATTTATTTATTACTCATGATCTTTGGGTAGCGCGTTTCTTCTGTCATCGTATTGCGGTAATGAATCAAGGTAAAATAGTAGAAATTAATGAAACTGAAAAGCTATTTCAATCCCCCGAACATTCCTATACTCAAAAGTTATTAAATGCTGCGCCATTATTAGCTATTTAATTGTCTTCTTTGGGAACATTATAAGATAATAATTGATCACTTTTATCAGAATTATTGATAAGAGAAACTGTATGATGGGGAATTCCCAAAGTAATATTTTCCTTGTCAAATGCTTCTTTAACTCGTAAGCGAAATTCTCGACCAACAGACCAATGTTCACTAGGTTTAGATTTAATTAGAATATGAATTAATATCCCTTCATGGGAAACTTCATCAACCCCTAGAACTTCTAAAGGTTCCAGAAACTTATAACTCCATTCTGCTTCATTTTGCATTTCATGAGCGACTTGAATCATAATTTTTATCGCTTTTTTAATGTTTTCATGCCAAGCAATTTTGATCGTCAAATTAACTCTCGACCAATCTTTAGTATGATTAATAACTGTGGAAATTTTACTATTAGGAATTGCAATCACTTGTCCATCTAAATTCCGTAAAGAAGTGACAAATAAATTAATATTTTCAACTAATCCTCCCATCCCATTCACATCAATAACATCACCAATAGCATAGCGATCAGTCCATAAAATTAAGATACCATTGAGCATATCTTCTAATAAATTTCGAGACAAAAAAGCAATAGCAACTGTTAAAATTCCTGCTCCAGCTAACACAGAAGGATTAAACCCTATTAACCAGATACTACTATAAAATCCTAAAATCAAAATAATAAAAGTTTTCCCTTGTTTAAGAGTAACAGAATAAGTATTAATTCGTAAGGTATAGCGATTAGATTCAGGATTAATAATTTGGGCTTCATTTGCCCAACGATTAAGACTATAATCAACAATAAAATCTAAGATTTTATCGACTAAAATTAAGCTAATCCAGAAGACAATTAAAATTGTTGTTTCTCCTAGAAGATAGACTGAAAAAAAGCGAGTTGAGCGAAAGATAAATATTATTATTGTTAAGCCAAAAGCCATCGTTAATAGTTGTAACAATAACAAGATACTGAGTAGCAATTTACTAAAATTACTCTTTTGTTTAATCCAAGTTTGCTGTCTTAAAAATAGCTTTTGTTGAGAATGCTTTAACGTAGAATATAGCCACTTATTTTTTTTTATTAGTTTTCTAATACTAATATATGGAATCATGAAAATTTTTAAAAACACTTTTATTTTTTTGATCAATTTTTTGTGATTTTTCTGTTTTTCAATCCTTTCCTTATCTAATGGCTCTGAAACCTGCTCAAAATCAACAGATATCCGATGATTACTAGAACCAATTGCTTCACCATAAACTGCCATTTCCTTAGTCAGTTTTTGCAGTTCATGTCTGAGATGATTAGTATATTTTTTAATGAAGGTTTGGAAAAATTCAATTAACCCTATAATGAGCAATGTAATCACTAAAATTATAGCTGCATTAACCCATCGTAACCCAAAATATTTCCGATCAAATTCATATCCCCAAAAAGCAGTGCTGAAAGATAAACGAATTGCTCTTTGCCAATTTTTTGCTAATTTATCAATAGTTGTTCTATTGGCTTTCGCATCTATTGAAGTTACTGTAACAATTGTTTGTGCTGGAATGCCTAACTCAAATTGTTCGGGAGTATAGATAACTGTGTGATTGTTTCTCATGCCAATTTCAACTTGTGGTGTCCAAGGATGATAAGGTTTTATTTGAGAAAAATTAAACAATTTTTTTAAACTTTTTGGTAACCAAAACTGAATATCCTCTTGTATATAATTATCTTCTTTAATATTTTCTTGCTCAATAATATTCAGAAAAATGCTATTAAAAACACCTTCAATTAATTTTGCTCGTTGCTCTAATTCTTGAGGAATTTCTAGAGGTTGATTTAGCTTTTTTAAGGCTGCTACCGTTAATTCAGGAGTCAATAAAGTCTTTCTGAAGTTAGCAGTATCATCATAAATATGAACATTACTACACCAAAATCTTCCACAAGTATAAGCCTGATTTAGATCCCAAGGTGGTGTTTCAGTTCTGGGATTTTTTGTCGGTGCTGTAAAGAGAGACATTTGTCCTATACTAGGGGTTGGCCTAGTTAATATAAAGCTTACAGTTAAGCCGAAAATAATGATCAGTTTAATGACTTGTTTAAATAATAAATAATTGTTCATCGGAACCTCTAAGATGAATTTTTAACTAGGAATTAAAAATTATATTCTAAACCAGTAGAAAAAAAGAAATTCACTTTAGGATTTTCTTCCAATATTCTTTGATTACGATAACGCACAAATAAACGATTAACAAATGACCACCTTTCAGTTAAACTAAAGGAAATCTTACTATTAGAATTGATAACATATTCGTTAAAATCATCTAAAGCTGGAACAAAACCAAATTTTTGATCCATCGTGACTTTTCCAAGAGAGAAACCCTTCCCCATCAGAATAATTCCCAGAGTTGGGTTAACTTCATTTTTCCTCGTTTCAAAGTCAATATAATCATACTCATAACGAGGTCCCATACCTATTTGTAAGTCTAAAAACTTCTGATTAGAACCTCCCTGCCATAAATTTAAGGATGGTCCGAACCAAAGACCACTAATCACTGTTAAATCCTCATCATCATTCCTAGAAGAAAATCGATTTTCATTCACACTATTAAAAAAAGTTATAAAAAAATTCCAATCAGCATTAAAATGATTACGGTAAACAGCAACTAGAAAACTTTGTGGTCGATAGTTATTAACTGTACGACTACTATCAAAACTAAAAGACAGTTGCCCCTCTACAAAAATATCATCCTCTGACCATTGTTTTGAGTAATCAATATTAGTCCCGAAAAAACCAGTAGTGTCACGAAAAGAGGTAACATTTCCTGTAAATCCTAACTTAAATTGAGTAGGAGTTTCCTGAAAAGGAAAGTCTGATAAAGGTTGAGATGCTTTTGAGATGAGGGTTTGACTTTGTGATAATAAGCTTTTAGCTTTTTCTTTTTGCCCTAATTCTTCATATTTAAAAGAAAGATGTAATAATAATTGTCCCTGTAATAAGTTTTCTTCAATACTATTGACAAGATTAATAGTATTTTCTAAAATTTTAAGAGATTCATCCGTTTGTCCGATTTTCTGATAATGACTAGCAATATTAGTCATTTCTCTAACTTTTAATTCTATTTTTTCAAAAGTAGATGCAATGAGGAAAGATTGCGCTAATATTTCTCTAGCTTTATCGAGCTTACCTAATTTAGCATAAGATAAGGCAAGGTCATTTAATACCATAACTTTGACTAATGGACTTTCTATCTCGTTAATGAGTTGTAAACTTTTATCCAGCCTAGAAAATTGGGAAAAATTGTCATTTTTAGCTAATAGGTCTAAAAAAGTCGTGTTATGAGCAGAGTAATCTATATTGGCTCTTTGCGGATCATTTATACTGGCCAATAGGGAGCTGTATAGGGAAAATAGTAGCATCAATTGTAATAGTTACCCCTGTTTAATAAAAATTTAATAATTATCTTATTATAAGCAAATAGTTACAAATTTTGCAATTCTGTGACTGATTAATTGATATTATTAAAACTATCAAAGTCATGAGTATAGAAACCCATAAAGTAAATCGTCGTCAAACTCTCAAACTGGGTACAGTAGGAATAACGTCTCTGTTAGTTAATCCTTCTTTATCTCTCCAATATCTAGCAAAAAAAAGAGAATTTTCTTATCAGCAACCTAGAGTTATTATTATTCGTTTTGGAGGAGGAGTTCGTCGTCAAGAAACCATTGATATAAAAGGAACTTACGCCCCTTTTATGCGCCATGTTTTAGCTAAAGAGGGGACTCTTTTTTCTAATATGGAGTTAGAAGAAAGTAAAAATGTT